>NZ_JBSGJR010000098.1:0-15226 GCF_053605645.1 Micromonospora sp. NPDC003776 | reverse complement strand
CCCGTGTCGGTGTGCGGCCCCTGTGGGGCGCCTGTGGGCGCGCCGGGAGCCGGCCCGGCAGCTGCCGGGCCGGCTCCGGCCGTCGCAGGGCTACAGGGTACGGGCGAGCCGGTCGGCGAGGATCCGGGTGAATCGGGACGGGTCGACCAGCTCCCCGCCCTCGGCGAGCAGCGCCATCCCGTACAGCAGCTCGGCGGTCTCGGTCAGCGCGGTGCTGTCGGCACCCTGCTCGTGGGCCTTGCGCAGCCCGGTCACGAGGGGGTGGGTCGGGTTGAGCTCCAGGATCCGCTTCACCTGGGGCACCTCCTGCCCCATCGCCCGGTACATCTTCTCCAGCGTCGGGGTCATGTCGTGCGCGTCGCCCACGACGCAGGCCGGCGAGGTGGTGAGCCGGGTGGAGAGCCGGACCTCCTTGACGCTGTCGGCCAGCGCACCGGTCAGCCAGGTGAGCAGGTCGGCGTACTCCTGCCGCTCGGCCACGGCCTTCTCCTTCTCCTCGTCGGTCTCCAGGTCGACCTGGCCCTTGGCGACCGAGCGCAGGGTCTTCCCGTCGTACGCGCCGACCCGCTCGACCCACACCTCGTCGACCGGGTCGGTGAGGATCAGCACCTCGTAACCCTTGGCGCGGAACGCCTCCAGGTGCGGCGAGTTCTCGATGGTGGTCCGGTTCTCGCCGGTGGCGTAGTAGATCTCGGTCTGGCCGTCCTTCATCCGCTCGACGTACCCGCGCAGGGTGGTCAGCTCGGCCGGGTCGTTCGTGGAGGCGGCGCGGACCAGGTCGAGCAGGGCCTCGCTGTTGTCCGGGTCCTCGAGCAGGCCCTCCTTGACCACGGCGCCGAACTCGCTCCAGAAGGTGCGGTACGACTCGGCCGACATCTCCTTGAGGGTGGCGAGGATCTTCTTGACCAGGCGGCGCCGCACGGCGCGGATCTGCCGGTCCTGCTGGAGGATCTCCCGGGAGATGTTCAGCGACAGGTCGTGCGCGTCCACCACGCCCTTGACGAAGCGCAGGTAGTTGGGAATCAGCGCCTCGCAGTCCTCCATGATGAACACGCGCTTGACGTAGAGCTGCACGCCGCGGCGGCCCTGCGGGGAGAACAGGTCGAGCGGGGCGTGCGAGGGCACGAAGAGCAGCGCCTCGTACTCGAAGGTGCCCTCGCCCCGCATGTGGATGGTCTCCAGGGGGTCGGCCCAGTCGTGCGCGACGTGCCGGTAGAACTCCTTGTACTCGGCCTCGTCGACCTCGTCGCGGGAGCGGGCCCAGAGCGCCTTCATCGAGTTGAGCGTCTGCTCCTCGCGGGTGGTGGCGCCGTCGTCGCCGGGCCGCTCGACGGTCATCCGGATCGGCCAGGCGATGAAGTCGGAGTAGCGCTTGACGATCTCCCGGACGGTCCACTCGGCGGTGTAGTCGTGCAGGTTGTCCTCGCTGTCGGCGGGCTTGAGGTGCAGGGTGACCGAGGTGCCCTGCGGCGCCTCGTCGACCGCCTCCACCGAGTAGGTGCCCTCGCCGGTGGACTCCCACCGGGTGCCGCCCGACTGTCCGGCCCGCCGGGTCAGCAGGGTCACCTTGTCGGCGACCATGAACGTGGCGTAGAAACCGACGCCGAACTGGCCGATCAGCTCCTGGGACGCGGCCGCGTCCTTCGACTCGCGCAGCTTGCGCAGCAGCTCGGCGGTGCCGGACTTGGCGATGGTGCCGATCAGGGCGATCACCTCGTCGCGGGACATGCCGATGCCGTTGTCCCGGATGGTCAGCGTCCGGGCGTCCTTGTCGACCTCCAGCTCGATGTGCAGGTCGGACGTGTCGACCTCGAGCTCCTTGTCGACCAGCGACTCCAGCCGCAGCTTGTCCAGCGCGTCGGACGCGTTCGAGATGAGTTCCCGCAGGAAGACGTCCTTGTTCGAGTAGATCGAGTGGACCATCAGCTGGAGCAGCTGACGGGCCTCGGCCTGGAACTCCAACGTCTCGACCCGGTCGCTCACACCGACTCCCTTCACCAGTTCGCGGGGCTTCCGGCGGAAAGGATACGAGGCGTGCGCGCGGATACAGCGCAGGGTGGCGGAAACTCGACTGGTCCAACCAGTTGACGGGTTGATGTGGCGGGAGCCACACTGCTGCCCATGGCCTTCGCCCCCGTCCCCCGCACGTCGGTCTCCGACCACGTCTTCGGCCAGCTTCGGGACGCCATCGTCAGCGGCCGCTATCGGCCCGAGGAGACCCTCCCCGGCGAGCGGGAACTCGCCGCTGCGTTCGAGGTCAACCGGCACGCCGTCCGGGAGGCGCTGCGCCGGCTCCAGCAGCTCGGCCTGGTCCGGGTCAGCCAGGGCGGGGCCACCCGGGTACTCGACTGGCGGGTGCACGCCGGGCTGGACCTGACGTTGTCGCTGGCCCGCTCCGGCGACGTACTCCCGGTGGAGACGCTGGTCCGCGACATGCTGGAGATGCGGGCCTGCGTCGGCATCGACGCGGCCCGGCTCTGCGCCGAACGGGCCGATCCGGCGGTGACCACCGCGCTGGTCGCCGCCGCCGAGGAGTACGGCTCGCTCGCCCCCGACCTGGCCCGGATGGCCGAGGCCAACATCGCGATCTGGCGGCTCGTCGTGCGCGGCAGCGGCAACACCGCCTACCTGCTGGCCTTCAACAGCCTGGTGGCCGGCACCCTGGCCATCGGCGACGTCCCCCCGGACGCGCGCGCCGCCGAGCTGCTCGACGTGGCCGGCCACCGCCGGCTAGCCGCCGCCATCGGGGCCGGTGAGGGTACGGCGGCCGCCCGGTACGCCCGGTCGCTGCTGACCGCGCCGGTCACCACCCCCACCCCCGCCCCCCGAAGTGAGGCCCGAGCATGATCCCCGCCGTGCTCTACGCCGTGCCGGCGTTCCTGCTGCTCATCATCATCGAGGCCGTCTCGTACCGGTTCCTGCCCGACGACGACGAACGCGGCTACGAGGTCCGCGACACCACCACCAGCCTCTCCATGGGGCTGGGCAGCCAGCTCATCGGCGTGCCGTGGAAGCTGCTCACCGCCGGTCTCTACGCCGGCCTGTGGCTGGTCGCGCCGATCCACCTCTCCCCCGGCCACTGGTGGACCTGGGTGATCGTCTTCTTCGCCGACGACATCGCCTACTACTGGTTCCACCGGCTGCACCACGAGGTACGGGTGCTCTGGGCCAGCCACGTGGTGCACCACTCCAGCGTCTACTACAACCTCTCCACCGCGCTGCGGCAGAGCTGGACACCGATGACGTCGCTGCCGTTCTGGCTGCCCCTCGCCCTGCTCGGCATCCCACCGTGGATGATCTTCCTCCAGCAGTCGATCAGCCTGCTCTACCAGTTCTTCCTGCACACCGAGCGGGTCACCGTGCTGCCCCGACCCATCGAGCTGATCTTCAACACCCCGTCGCACCACCGCGTCCACCATGGTTCCAACGCGGAATACCTGGACCGCAACTACGGCGGCATCCTCATCGTCTGGGACCGCCTCTTCGGCACCTTCGAGCCGGAACGCGCCGCCGCCCGGTACGGGCTGACCAAGAACATCAACACCTACAACCCGCTGCGGGTGGCCACCCACGAGTTCGCCGCGATCTGGGCCGACGCCCGGTCCGCCCGCTGCTGGCGGGACCGCCTCGGCTACGTCTTCGGCCGGCCCGGCTGGCAGCCCGCCCGATGAGGCAGCCCTGGTTGCCCCTGTTCGGGGCGGTGGCCGCGGTCGAGCTGGTCGGGATCGCGGCCGACTCGACCGCGGTGCAGTGGGCCGCCAAGCCGCTGCTCGCCCCGCTGCTGCTGGCGTACCTCTGGTCGGTCCGGCGGCGGGTCGACGGCGTCGCGGTCGGGCTGGTCTGCGCCACCGCCGGGGACGTGGCCCTGCTGATGCCCGGCCAGACGGCGTTCCTGGTCGGCATGGGCTGCTTCCTCGGCACCCAGGCCGGCTTCGCCACCGCGTTCCTGCGGCACCGCCGGCCGCCGGTCCCGGCGGTGGTGGCGTATGCGGCGCTGTGGGCGGTCGCCAACGGTCTGCTGTGGGGATCGTTGGGGCCGCTGCGGGGACCGGTGCTCGGCTACAGCCTGGCCCTGTGCCTGATGGCCGCCGCCGCGACCGGGGTGTCCCGGCGCACGGCGGCCGGCGGGGCGCTCTTCCTCGTCTCCGACCTGCTGATCGGGGTGGGCGCGGCCGGGGTCGCCGTGCCCGCTCACAGCCTGCTGGTGATGACCACGTACATCGCCGCGCTGTTCCTTGTCACGACCGGCTGGGTGTCGGCCGGGACGCGGACCGCCGACCGGGCCGAGCGCCAGCTGGATCCGCTGCGGCTCGCGGGCTAACCGATCCGGTATCGCAGGTAGACGACGCCGTTGCCGAACCGGCGCTCGTCCAGCAGTTCCAGCTCAGAGTGGAGACCGGCGGGCAGGGCTCGCGTCCCCCCGCCGACCACGACCGGGTTGAGGAAAAGGTGGCACTCGTCCACCAGGCCGGCCGCGAGCGCGTGCGCCGCGAGCCCCGGGCCCCCGACGGTGATGTCCCGCTCCGCGGTCTGCTTCAGCCGGCGGACGGCGTCCGGGTCGAACTTCCGCTCGAGCCGGGTCCGCGCGCTGGAGACCGCGTCCAGCGTTGACGAGTAGACGATCTTGTCGGCCGCCTGCCAGATCCGCGCGTAGTCCCGCACGACGGCCGGCTGGTCGTCACCTGTGGGAGCCGTCTCCCAGTAGACCATCGTCTCGTACATCCGGCGCCCGTAGAGGTAGGTGCCGACCGGCCGTTCCGCGTCGTTGACGAAGGCGTGCACCTCCGCGTCGGGTGCCGCCCAGTCGAACTCGCCGTTGGCGTCAGCGGTGAAGCCATCGAGCGAGGTGATCGCCGAATAGATCAGGTTGGCCATCGCCCCATCCTGCCACCGCCGACGGCTACCACGGTGCCTCCGCCGCCTCGGCACCGGCACATTCGACGTCCAGTGCCACCACCCCGACCCGCCACCCTGCTGCACGTGCCGCAGCTTGTGGGCTGGTCAAGGCAACCTCCGGGTCGGGTTGAGGCGATCAGCGGGTGCGCGGGACGGCCTGACTGAGATGGACGAGCACGGCGAGGACCCGCCGGTGATCCTCGTCGGAGGTGGCCAGGTCGAGCTTGGCCATGATGGAACTGACGTGAGCCTCGACGGTGCGCTCCGTGAGCCACAGGCGCCGGGCGATGCCGACGTTCGTACGCCCCTCGGCCATCAACGCGAGAACCTCCCGCTCGCGGGCGGTGAGGGTGGTCAGCGGGTCGTCCGGTGAGCGGTGGCCGATGAGCCGGGTGACCACCTCCGGGTCGAGCGCCGAGCCGCCCGCCGCCACCCGGCGCAGCGCGTCGAGGAAGTCGTCGACGTCGAGCACGCGGTCCTTGAGCAAGTACCCGAACCGTCCGCCGGCGACCAGGTCCACCGAGTGCCGGGTCTCGATGTGCTGGGACAGCAGCACGATGCCGAGCATCGGATGCCGGGCGCGGATCTGCCGTGCCGCGCGGGCGCCGTCGTCGGTGTGGTTCGGCGGCATCCGTACGTCGACGATGGCCAGGTCCGGCTGGACTTCGTCCGTGGTGGTGAGCAGGCTCGGCGCGTCGACCGCCTTGCCGACCACCTCGTGCCCGGCGTCGGCGAGCAGCCGGGCCAGGCCCTCGCGGAACAGCGCGGAGTCCTCGCCGATCACGATCCGCACGGCAGCACCGCCTCGACGGTCGTCCCGTCGCCGGGGCGGCCGGCCACGGTGAGCGCGCCTCCGGCGGCGGCCACCCGGTCGGTGAGCCCGGCCAATCCACCGCCGGGCCGCAGGCACGCCCCGCCGACGCCGTCGTCCCGGATCACCACTGTCAGCTGGCTCCCGGTCCGCGACACCCGCAGATGTACGGCGGTGGCGGCGGAGTGTTTGACCACGTTCGCCAGGGCTTCGCTGGCCACGTAGTAGGCGGTGGTGGCGAGGTCCTCCGGGACCGGCTCGCTGGAGATGTCGAGCGTGACCGGCAGCGGCACGCCGCGCACCAGCATCGACAGCGCGTTGCCGAGCCCTTCGTCCAGGCTGGACGGGCGCAGCCCGTGCGCGATCTGCCGCAGCTCCGCCACCGCGGTCCCCAGCTCGGCGACCGCCTGGTCGAGCAGGCCGGCGACGTCGGTCTCAGGAAGGTGCCGCTGGGCGAGCCGTAGCGCCATGCCGAGCGAGACGAGCCGCTGTTGGGCACCGTCGTGCAGGTCGCGCTCCAGCCGCACCCGCTCGGCGTACCCGGCGCGCAACAACCGCGCCCGGCTGGCTTCCACGTCGCGCAGGGCACCACGGAGCTGCAACCGCAACCGCACCACCTCGACGAGCAGTGCGCAGGCCTCGGCCAGCTCGCGTGCCAGCTCACGGGAGGTGCTCGCACCGCGCACGAGGACGCCGATCTGCTGCCCACCCAGCCGGATCACGGTCGCGTCGTCGGCCGCGGCGAAGTCGGCGCCGGTCGCGGTGACCAGCCGGCCGCTGCCCGGCATCCGATATCCGACCCGCACCCGCGGATCGCGCAGCGCCTGCCGCAGGGCTTCCTCGAGACGCTCCGGCGCCGCCTCACCGGCGTGCATCCGGTCCCGGAGGTCCTCGATCGCCGTGAGCGCCGCCCGGCGGGCGGGATAGAGCCGGCGGTCCACCCGGCGTTGCAACCGGACGCGCAGCGGGGACAGCGCCAGCGCGCAGACTGCCGTCGCACCGGCCGCGGCCGCCGGCGACGAGCGACCCGCCACGACGCCGACGACCACGGTGGCGACCGTGTAGAACGCCAGCAGCGCCGCGGTGGCCAGGCCGTAGGTGACCGTGACACTCAGTGCCTTGTCGACGTCGTACAGGTCGTGGCGGAGGATGCCGACGGCGGTCGCCGCCGGGACCGCGACCAGCGTCGCGGCGAGCCCGACCAGCGCGAGGTCCGGCCCGTCGAGCAGCAGGTAGCTCAGCCAGCACAGCAGCAGCGTCGCGGGCAGGAACGACGCCCCGAGCGCGAACCACTTCAGCTGCGCCCGGCGGACCGGGTCCGCGGCCCGCCGGTACCGCACCACCATCGCCATCGCGGACGCGACGAGCAGGACGAGCAGGCCGGGCAGCAGCGCGAACGCGGTCGGCTCCAGCAGCCGCCACACCGGCGACGGTGGGGTGCCGAAGGCGTGGTCCACGTCCGCGAACGGCTCCGGGAACGGATCGGGGTCGAGACCGGAGAGCACGATGAACGCGACCGGCACCACCACGATGCCGGTCGTCACCATCCGCCATCGCCGCCCGGGCAGCAGCCGCCCGTCCGGGAAGAACAGCATGAGCAGCGCCGCCGGCAGGTAGTTGAGCATCCAGCTGCCCTGGGCCACGGTTGCCAGGAGTGACGACATCGGCAGCCGCCCCGGGCGGTGCGCGATGACGTACGCGTAGACGTCGGTCCCGGCGATCCAGATCGCGAACAGCCCGAAGAGCGTGAGCAGCGCACCGATCGGGTTGGTCGGACGTCTCGTCGCGATCAGCACGCCCAGGACGACAGAGGCGGCGGCGAGCAGGCAGGCGGTCAGGAAGTAGCCGGCCTGACCGCCGTCGGCGCCGAGGGTCAGCAGCCAGCCGCCCACCCCGACGAGCACGGCCGCGGTCGCCGCCATGCCGTACGCGACCAGGCGCGGCAGGGTCATGGCCCAACGGTAAGGCCAACGACGACGGCAGCGGATGCGTGCCAGCACGGAGATTTCCTCCGTGCCGCCCCGCACCACGACTCCCGCGTTCGCCCCGATGCCGGTCAGCGGCCTCCGGTCCAACACTGCTGGGCAGGACATCCCGCTCAAGGAGGGGCACCATGGAACGCACCCGTAGCTTCACCCTCGGTCTGGTCCTCGCCGGCCTGCTCGGCCTCGGCGACGCGGCCACCTGGCTCTTCGGCGTGGGCGGGCCCGGCCAGCCGCCCGTCGCCGCGGCCGTGGTCATCACGCTGCTCGGCGCGATCACCCTCGCCGGCACCTGGTTCGCCTGGCGCGGCCGGCGCGGCGGCCTGGTGGCCGTCGTCGTCACCCGGATCCTGTCCGGGC
This sequence comes from Micromonospora sp. NPDC003776, assembly GCF_053605645.1. NCBI lineage: Bacteria > Bacillati > Actinomycetota > Actinomycetes > Micromonosporales > Micromonosporaceae > Micromonospora > Micromonospora sp. NPDC003776. The sequence goes on along the minus strand of NZ_JBSGJR010000098.1, from coordinate 7,177 downwards.
TCGCCGTACTGCCGGCGTTCGGCGACGACGGCATCTCCACCCCGAACCTCGTGCTTCTCGGCGTCGGCGTCGCGGTCACGGTCGTCGCCCTGGTGCTGATCTGGCCGGGCCTGCGGCGGGCGGCGGTGGCCACGTCATGACCGCGACCCTCGAACGCGACGTCACGATCGTCCCGACCGACACGCCACGGCGCGTCGGCACCGCCGGCGCGATGTTCCTCGCCCCCTGGGGTTTCGTGGTCGCCAACGCCGGCTACGCCTGGGCCACCCGCAACGGCGGCAGCGACGAGACCGGCGCGGGCAGCATCGCGCTCGCCGCAGCGCAGCCGACGCCCATCCGGGTGGGGGCCATCGCTGCTCTGCTCGGCTGTCTGCTGATCATCCCGGCCACGCTCGGCGCCATGGGGTTCACCCGGACCCGGGCGAACCGGCTCGGCCTCCTCGGCGGATCACTCATGATCGGCGGGTACGTGGCGTACTTCGGTGCCGTGATGACCGGATTCGTCGCCCTGGCCATGGCCGAGCGCGGCGGCCCCACCGGCGACTACGCCGCGGTGCTGGACGCGGCGAGCAACGCGGCGATCCCGTTCCTGCTGCTCTTCGTGGCGGGAAACCTCCTCGGCACGCTGCTGCTCGGCATCGCCCTGCTGCGCGCGGGGACGGTGCCGATCTGGGCCGCGGCCGGCATCTGCGCCTGGCCGCTGTTGCATGTGGCCGGCCTGCTCGCGGGCACCGAATGGTTCGAGGTCGCCGGGGCCGCGCTCCAGGCGGTCGGCTTCGCCGCCCTCGCCGTGCGGCTGCTCCGCAGCACCTGAGCGGCGGGGGGTCCCGAGCCGCGGGGGCAGGCTCCTCGGTCCCTGCCCCCGCGGCTCGGGCAGCGCTTCGGTGCTGGCCGGACTTCCGCTGCGGGTATCCTGCCGGCGTGGCCAGGGAGAACGGGCGCAAGCTGATCGCCTCGAACAAGAAGGCGCGGCACGACTACACCATCCTCAAGACGTACGAGGCGGGGATCGTGCTGGCCGGCACCGAGGTGAAGTCGCTGCGCGAGGGGCGGGCGTCGCTGGTCGACGCGTTCGCCCAGGAGCGCGACGGCGAGATCATGCTCTACGGCCTGCACATCGCCGAATACGGCTACGGCACCTGGACCAACCACGCGCCCCGGCGGACCCGCAAGTTGCTGCTGAACCGGGTGGAGATCGCCCGGATCCTGGAGAAGCTGCGCGACGGCGGGATCACCCTGGTGCCGCTGTCGATGTACTTCTCCAACGGCTGGGCCAAGGTCGAGCTGGGCCTGGCGAAGGGCAAGAAGTCGTACGACAAGCGGCAGGCCCTCGCCGAGCGGGACGCCAACCGGGAGATCGCCCGGGAGCTGGGCCGCCGCCTCAAGGGCCGGACCGGCGCCGGCCGCTGACCCACCTGCGTGCGGACAGATTTCCCAGGGGTTTCTTCCACCCGAAAAGAAAGATAGATGTAAATATTGACCCTCGACGTTAACGGGGACAGAATCGGCGCACCCATGATCCGCCACCCTGGGAGCCCACCATGATCCGTCCCCGCCTGCCGATCCCCCGGGCGGCCGGCCGGTTGGCCGCGCTCGCCGCCGCCATCACCGGTGTGCTGTTCGCCTACGCCCCACCCGCCAGCGCCGCCGTGCCCACCGGCCGCTACGTCGCGCTCGGCGACTCGTACACCGCCGGCCCGCTGATCCCGACCCAGGTCGACCTCAACTGCCTACGATCGAACCGCAACTACCCGTCCCTGGTCGCCGCGTCGGCCGGCTCCGCGGCCCTCGCCGACGTGAGCTGCTCCGGGGCGACCACCAACGACATCCTCAACAGCGGCAGCGGTGAGCTCGGCATCTCCGTGCCGCCTCAGCTCAGCGCGGTGACCTCGAGCACCGCGCTGGTCACGGTGGAGATCGGCGGCAACGACATCGGCTTCTCCGGCATCATCAACGACTGCGCGCAGGCGAGCCTGAACAGCCCGCTCGGCTCGCCGTGCAAGAACAAGTACACGGCCGGGGGCGTCGACCAGCTGCAGGCCAGGATCAACGCCACCGCGCCGAAGGTGGCCAGCGTGCTGCAGGCGGTCCGCGCGGCGGCCCCGGGGGCCCGGGTCCTCGTGATCGGGTATCCGGCGATCCTGCCGGACAGCGGCTACGGCTGCTGGCCTGTCGTCCCGATCGCCTACCAGGACGTGCCGTACCTGCGCAGCGTGGAGAAGTCACTGAACTCCATGCTGGCCAGCACCGCCGCCACGAACAACGCCACCTACGCCGACGTCTACACCCCGTCGATCGGCCACGACGCGTGCAAGAGCAGCAGCACCCGCTGGGTCGAGGGGCTGGTCCCGGAGAACTCGGCCGCCCCGTTCCACCCGAACGCCCGGGGCGAGCAGGGCATGGCGACCGCCGTACTGGCCCGACTGAGCTGACCGTCCTCGGACCGTCCGGTGGGCCTCGGCGCGCGGCGGGGCCCACCGTCGGCGCGGGCTACCTGCCGGCCGGGCTGACGCCCCGGGTCGGCGGCCCCTGCCGACCGATGTCGGCACCGGTCGGCACCCGCCAGCCAGCCGCACCTGCGCCGGGGGTCGGACCGCCGCCGGGCTCCTAGGGGTACAGCGGAATCGTCGGGGCGCCTCGGGACCTGCACGTCGGCTGTTGAGCGACATGTCTCTCCGACATTTTCATGTCGGAGAGACATGTCGCTGTCGGGGCATCGTCGCGGGGACGGATCGGCGGCGGCACCCCGATCGACCGGTCCGGCGGCCACCCTGATGTTTTCCGGCCGGTGTCGGAACCGGAACCGGCCATCTCCGGGAGCGCTCTCTTGACAGCGCCCGACTTTCGTTCATAGCTTCATCGAAGTCTATCTTTATGGTTTGTTTACCGAAGGAGGCACCCGTGCGCAGCATCCGCACCATCGCGGCCGTGGCCCTCACGGCCGTGGGCCTCACCGCCGCGCTCACCACCATCCCCAGCACCCCCGCCCTGGCCGGACCCGGAGCCGTGACCTGGTCCGACGACTTCAACGGCGCCGCCGGCACCGCGCCGGACGCCAGCAAGTGGCGGTACGACACCGGCGGCAGCGGCTGGGGCAACAACGAGCTGCAGTACTACACCACGAGCACCCGCAACGCCGCCCTCGACGGCAACGGCAACCTGGTCATCACCGCCCGCAAGGAGAACCCGAGCGGCTACTCCTGCTGGTACGGCAGCTGCCAGTACACCTCGGCCCGGCTGCTGACCCGGGGCACGTTCGCCCAGGCGTACGGCCGGTTCGAGGCGCGCATCAAGATCCCTCGCGGGCAGGGCATGTGGCCCGCGTTCTGGATGCTGGGCAACGACATCGACACCAACCCGTGGCCCAACAGCGGCGAGATCGACATCATGGAGAACGTCGGCAACCAGCCGTCCACCGTGTACGGCACCATCCACGGGCCGGGCTACTCCGGCTCCGGCGGCCTCGGCGGGTCCACCTCGCTGCCGGGTGGGCAGGCCCTCGCCGACGCCTTCCACACCTACACGATCGACTGGGCGCCCGACTCGATCACCTGGTATCTCGACGGGGTCGCGTACTCCCGCAAGACCCCGGCCGACGCGGGCGGCAACAAGTGGGTCTTCGACCACCCGTTCTTCATGCTGCTCAACGTCGCCGTCGGCGGCAACTGGCCGGGCTCGCCGGACGGCAGCACCGTCTTCCCGCAGACCATGGTCGTCGACTACGTCCGGGTGCAGGCCTGGGATAACGGCGGCGGCGGGACCGGACGCCCGATCGTCGGCTACGGCGGCAAGTGTGTGGACGTGGCCAGCGCCAACACCGCCAACGGCACCCCGATCCAGCTCTGGACCTGCAACGGCACCGCCGCCCAGCAGTGGACCTGGGCGTCCGACGGCTCGGTCCGCGCCCTCGGCAAGTGCATGGACGTCACCGCCGGGTCCACCGCCAACGGCGCCAAGGTGCAGCTGTACGACTGCAACGGCACCGGCGCGCAACGCTGGGTGTACTCCTCGGCCGGCGACATCGTGAACCCGCAGTCCAACAAGTGCCTCGACGCCACCGGGGTCAGCTCCGCCGACGGCACCCGGCTGCAGATCTGGGACTGCACGGGCGGCGCCAACCAGAAGTGGCAACGCTGACGCGTACCCCCGGGCCCGGCTCTACCTCGGGGACGCCGGGCCCACCGGCCGACTGGGATACGGTGAGCGGCATGAGTCCGGTCCGGGGCGACACCATCCGCACCGACCGGCTTGTCCTCCTGCCGCTGCTCGTGCGGCACGCCGAGGAGATGGCCGCCGTCCTGGCCGACCCGCACCTGCACACCTTCATCGGCGGCGCCCCCGCCGATGAACACGCCCTGCGCGCCCGCTACGAACGGCTCGTCGCCGGCTCTCCCGACCCGGCCGTCTCCTGGTGCAACTGGGTGATCCGGCTTCGCGAGGAGGCGTGCCTGGTGGGGACGGTCCAGGCGACCGTCACCGGCCCGGCCGGCCACCGCGTCGCGGAGATCGCCTGGGTGGTCGGGACCCCCTGGCAGGGGCGGGGCATCGCCGGCGAGGCAGCCCGTGGGCTGGTGGCATGGCTCGAAAAGCAAGGGGTGCACCGGATCATCGCCCACATCCACCCGGAGCACCGGGCATCCGCCGCCGTGGCCACCGCCGCCGGCCTGACCCCCAGCGACGTCCAGCACGAGGGGGAGATCCGCTGGACGAGGACCACCGCAGCTGACGCGTAGCCTGACGCCATGACGGAAGTCCTGCGCTACGCCGCCTTCACCACGGACCCGGCGGCCGGTAATCCCGCCGGCGTGGTCCTCGACGCGGGTGGCCTCACCGATCCGCAGATGCAGGGCATCGCGGCCGACATCGGATACTCCGAGACGGCGTTCCTCACCGCCACCGGCCCGGGCGAGTTCGACGTCCGTTACTTCAGCCCCAAGGCCGAGGTGCCGTTCTGCGGCCACGCGACCATCGCCTCGGCCGTCGCCGTCGCCGAGCGCGCCGGCCCCGGGGAGTTGACCTTCCGGACCCGGGCCGGCGCCGTCGCGGTGTCGACGGCCCGGGACACCGACGGACGGCCCACCGCGACCCTGACCAGCGTGGCGCCCTCGGACGCGCCGGTGGCCCCGCCCGACCTGGCCGAGGCGCTCGCCGCCCTGGGCTGGGCCGGCGCCGACCTCGACCCGGCGTTGCCGCCCCGGGTCGCGTACGCCGGCGCCCACCACCTGATCCTGGCCGCGGCGACACGGGAGCGGCTGGCCGCCCTCGACTACGACTTCGACCGGCTCCGCGAGCTGATGCTGCGCTCGGACTGGACCACGGTCGCGCTGGTGTGGCGCGCCACCGGCACCGAGTTCCACGTGCGTAACCCGTTCCCGGTCGGCGGGGTCGTCGAGGACCCGGCGACCGGTGCGGCCGCCGCCGCGTTCGGCGGCTACCTGCGTACCCACGGGTTGGTCGAGCCGCCGGCCACGCTGCGCCTGCACCAGGGTGCGGACCTGGGCCGGCCGGGACTGCTGGTGGTCGACGTGCCGGTCGCCGGCGGCATCCGGGTGACCGGCAACGCCGTGGCCATGCCCGACGCGCCGGGGAGCTGAACAGGCCGGGGCCCGGCTCCCCACCGGAGAGCCGGGCCCCGAACCGCTTCTGTCAGTCGGTGCAGGACGGGGTGTCGAAGTGCCCCGGAGTGGTCGGGAACGCCGCCCCGGCCCCCTGGTCCGGGTTGTCCCGCGGATAGACGTAGGACAGCTCGATGAACGCCGAGGTGCCTGCCGTCGTCACGTCACCCGCGCTGCGACCGGCGCCGCTCGCCCAGGCCAGCCGGGTGAGGAAGTCCTGCATCGCCGGGCTGTGCTGGCGGATGTCGTTGAACCCGCCGTACGCGGCGTTGCAGTGGGTGAACAGGTTGTACGCGCCGTTCCAGTCGAACAGCCGGTCCCCGTTGTTCGGCCCGTTCTGGGTCACGTCGCCCTGCAGCACGTCCCGGTCCCAACCGCCGTAGATCCAGTCGGTGCCGTGGTGGTGCTGGTTGTCGGCCAGGACGTCGTTGTCCAGGTTGGTCACCTCGAACCAGCGGCACGGGTCGATCGTGCCGGAGGCCAGGTCGACCGGCCAGGCGCCCGCCGCGCAGTTGTCCGGGTAGGAGCCGCGCGGCCGGAAGTCCAGCAGGTCGGCCCCGAGCACCGCGGTCACCGCCGGTCCGGTGGTGGCACCGGCCCCACCGAACAGGTGGTCGACGTACTGGTCCCGGTCGCCCCGGGCGGCGGCGCTGAACACGCCGTTCACCAGGCACTGCGGGTTGTCCGCGTCGAGCGCCGGGTCACAGCCCTTGCCGCCCCAGAGCACGTCCGCGCCCTCACCGCCGAACACGTCGTCACCGCCGCTGTCACCGTTGGCGATGTCGTCGCCGAAGCCGCCGTGGATGTTGTCCGCGCCGGCCCCGCCCCGGATGTAGTCGCCCGCGCCGGCGGTCAGGCCGGGGTACGGCATGGGCGCCGAGGTAGAGCTGCCGATCCAGGCGTCGCCGTCGGTGTCGTGCAGCAGGTCCACCCGGCGGTCGTAGCCGCCGGCCCGGAATCCGGTGAAGGTCTCCTGCGGTACGGACGACAGGGTGGCGGTGAAGCCGAGCGCGGCCACGTCGTCGGCGTTGAGGTACTGGTTCACCACGCCGCCGCGGTCGCCGAGGATGGCGTCCCGGCCGTCGTCGCCGTACAGGGTGTCGGCGCCCAGCTCACCGAAGAGGTCGTCGTCGCCGAAGCCGCCCCGGATCAGGTCGTCGCCGTCCTGGCCCCACACCCCGTCGTTGCCCCCGTCGCCGTAGAGCTGGTCGTTGCCGTAGGCCCCGGCCGGCTCACAGGTGGACTGGGCGGTGGTGCAGAACCGGGTGGACGGGCCGGGCAGCGCCGGATCGTGGGTCCGGGCCACCGTGGCGTCGACGGGCACCGCACCGGTCGGGTACCGCTCGGTGTAGACCCGCTCGGCCGCCTTCCCGTTGACCGTGGTGACGCTCCGCAGCAGCGACCCGTTGTCGCCCAGGATCACGTCGTCGGCGCCGTCGCCCTCGACCACGTCACCGGTGTCCCGGATAAAACCCTGGCAACACCAGTCCTGGATCTTCATCCGTGACCCGCAGTTCACCGTCAAAGCCGCCCGGGTGCTCGGCCTCTACGCCCGTGAATAC
>NZ_JBSGJR010000097.1:0-15276 GCF_053605645.1 Micromonospora sp. NPDC003776 | reverse complement strand
GCTCCGGTCGTGGCGATGGCGAACCTCCTCGGTGAGGGGGACGAGGCCGAGGCGGCGCTGCTGGTGCGGGACGACTGGCAGCGGCGCGGGCTCGGCACGGCGCTGCTGCGGCGGCTGCTCGGGCACGCCGAGCGGGCCGGCTACGCCGCCGTGCTGCTGCACGTGCAGGCCGAGAACACCCCGATGCTGCGCGCCGTACGCCGGCTGGACCGGCCGACCTCGGTGGAGCGGGACGGCAGCGTGCTGACCGTGACCGTGCCGCTGGTTCCCCGGGCGGCTCCGCTGCCCCGGCAGGCCGACGCCACCGCCCGCCGGGCGCACTGACCCGAGGGTCGCCTCCGCCGCGCGTCCCGTGCCCCAACGGCGCGGTACGGGACGACGGGCGGCCGGCGAGCCGTACCGGCACCGGGCGCAACCCGGTGCCACCTGGCCGACCTCCGGTGCGGAGGACGGTGACACGGCAGGGCCCCCGGTGCGGGGGCCCTGCCCGTTTCCGGTCAGGTCGCCGGGTAGCTGCTGTAGTCGGGGAAGTTGCCGTACAGCCGGCCGTCGCCGCCCACCGTGACGGCCTGCACCAGCAGGTCACCGCCGACGAACGCGCCCTTCCAGGAGGCGCCCCGGCCGCCGAACGGCTCCTCCCGGTCGCCCCGGGACCGCGGCTTGTTGATGCCCACCTTGAACGCCTGGAGGTCGACCGCGAGCTTGCCGGCCAGCTCTTCGTCGTCGCAGGCGAGGGAGGCGACCAGCGCGCCGTTGGAGGCGTTCATCTGGGCCAGCAGCTCGTCGGTGGTGTCCACCACGACGATGGTGTCGACCGGGCCGAACGGCTCGGCGTGCATCAGCCGGGACCGGCCGGGCGGGGCGAGCAGCACCGCGGGCGCCACGTACGCGGACGTGTCCTGGCCGTCGAGGAAGGGCGCGCCGTCGAGCTTGCCCCGGTGCAGCGGCACCGCGCCGCCGCGGACCGCCTCGTCGACCTTGCGGCGCAGCTCCTCGGCCTTGGCGGCGCTGATCAGCGGGCCGAAGTCCAGCTCCGGCAGCGGGTCGCCGGCCGACCAGTCGGCGCCGACGGCGAGCGGGTGTCCGAACCGGACGGACCGCACCACCGGCAGGTACATGTCGAGGAACTCGTCGACCAGGTCCCGCTGGACCACGAACCGGGGGTACGCGGTGCAGCGCTGCTTGCCGTACTCGAAGCCCTTCTTGAGGTGCGCGGCGAGCAGGTCCCACTGGGAGAAGTTCCAGATGCCCCAGGCGTTGAGGCCCTCCTGCTCGATGAAGTGCCGCTTGTCGGAGTCGAGCAGCGCGGCGGCGACCTTGCCGCCGTTGGAGCGGCCGCCGACGAACGCCACCGCGCCGATCTCCGGGGCGCGGACCAGCACCTCGGAGAGTTCCTCGCCGCCGCCGGAGACCAGGGTGGCGGGCAGCCCGGCGCGGCGCATCAGCGCGTGCGCCACGGTGAGGCAGACCGCGCCGCCCTGGGACGGGGTCTTGGCGATGACCGCGTTGCCGGCGAGCAGCTGCACCAGCTCGGCGTGGACCAGGACGCTCATCGGGTAGTTCCAGGAGGCGATGTTGCTGACCGGGCCGGGCAGCGGCTCGCGGCCGTCGGCGAGCATCCGGTCGATCTCCTGCACGTACCAGCGCACGCCGTCCAGGGCGCGGTCCACGTCGGCGCAGGCCAGCCGCCACGGCTTGCCGATCTCCCAGACCAGCAGCATGGCGAGCAGGTCGCGGTGGGCGGCGAGCGCGTCGAGCGCCTCGGTGACCCGGGCCTTGCGCTCGGCCAGCGGGGTCTGCGCCCAGTCGCGGTGGCGGGCGGCGGCGTGCGCGACGGCGGCGCGGGCCGCGTCCGCGTCGAGCCGGGCCAGGTTGACCAGGACCGTGTTGTCGACCGGGGTGCGTACCGGGGCCGACGCGCCGATCGGCTGCCACTCACCCTGGACCAGGTTGTGCAGGGTGGCGGTGCCGTCGGGCGCCGCGCCGAAGGCCTCCGGAGCGGCGGCCACCGCGCGGGCGAGTGTCTCGGACCAGGAGGTGCCGTCAGCGAGTCTGAGAGCCATCGCGATCTCCTCAGGGTTTGTCCGGGGGAGCGGCGGCGTCGATGGCACCGCTGGTGTCGCGTACTGTCCCGCGTGGTCGAACGGACCGGCAACCGTACGCTCGTATGCCAGGACGGCCGGCCCACCCGTTGGCGCTGATCACGCTGGCTGTTGCTGGTCGGTCACCGCGCTGAACTGGCGATACGTTCAAGCGCAATCGAAGGCGATCGATGATGTGATTCAGCTCCGGACGCCGTCGACCGGGGTTACCGGTCAGTACGCAGCGGGCGGCCGGGCGGTTCAGCCGCGCAGCGCGGCGACCGCCTCCGCGGTGGTGCAGACCGTGCCGAGCCGGCGGAAGACGTAGTCCACCGCGAACTCGTGGGCGTACGCGTCCAGTCCGGACATCGCGTCGTGCGGCAGCACCATCCGGTACCCGATCTCGTCGCCGATCCGGACGGTCTGCTCGACCCCGAAGTTGGTGACCAGGCCGGCGACGACCAGCGTGTCGATGCCCCGCTCGCGCAGCGCGGCGTCCAGGCCGGTCTGGTGGAACGCGCCCCAGCTGTGCTTGACGATCGCCACGTCGCCGGCGCGCGGGGCGACCTCGGGCAGCAGTTCGCTCCCGGCCGGCTGCCGGTCCGGGCCCGGCCGGTCGACCCGGACCACCACCACGGTCGCGCCGGCGGCACGGGCCGCGTCGGCGAGCGTGAGGCAGCGCTGGACCACCTCGGGGCCGGTGTGCGGGGCGGTGGGCTGGTCGACGATGCGACGCTGGAGGTCGATCAGGACGACGGCGGTGCGGTGCGGGTCGAGGATGTCCACGCGCAAGATCGTATCCGGGTCGTGCGACCGTCCGTGGTCGTTGCCGGACCGCCCCTGGCCGCCGAGGCGCGGGTCCCGCCTCGATAGCGGAACCGGCCGCCGGACCAGGTCCGACGGCCGGTTGTGCCCGTGAACGCGTCAGCTGGTGAAGGTGATCCGGTCGCGACGGCGGCGCAGCGTCATCAGCACGACGCCGCCGCCGATCAGGACGAGGCCACCGAGCGCGATGCTGGTCGCCGCCACGCCGGTGATCGGCAGGCTGCCCCCGTTGTCCCCGGTACCGCCGCCGTTGCCGCCGTTGCCGCCACCCGTGCCCGGCGAGGCGGAGCCGCTGGGCGGCGTGCTCCCGGTCGGCGGGGTGGTGGTCGGGGTGCCCGGCGGGGTGGTCGGCGTCGTCGAGGTCGTGCACCTGGGGACCCAGAAGACCTTGTGCTTGACGCCGCCCGGCACGCCTGCCGACGTGATGGTCAGCTTGACGTGGTAGCCCTGCTTCGCCTGCTCCTTGTACTTGGTCAGGTCCCAGTCGGCCACGTGGTACGTGAAGACCGCGTCCTCGTCCTTGCTGCCCCCGCCGGCCGGGGTCGTGCTGATCGTCCTGGTCTCCGCCGGGATCACCTCGTCGCCGGATCCGGACGGCGGGTGGACGGTGAAGGTGATCTTCGCCGTCTGACCCTCGTCGAAGTTGAAGAACCGGACCTGGAAGTCGCAGCCGACGTGCGGACGGTTGGCGATGTTCGGGTCGTTGTGGCTGTCGACGTCGATGTTGTCGATCTTGACGGTCCCGTTGTTGCCAGCCGGATCGGTGGCCAGGGCGGGAGATCCGAGAGCGAGGCAGGCCGTGGCGGCCGCGGTCGCGACGAGGGCCGCGCGCGCCAGGCGCCGACGCTGTGCCATGAAGAATCCTCCGGGATGGGGAAGGGCGGACGTGAAATGATCACATAAATCCGCACCGATGGCGACATTGGAGGGTCGGCGGCGGCGGAAGCCGTTCCGGCGATCGGCGCGGAGAGACGCGGACGGTTCTCGCGGGTCGCCGGAACGCGGACCGGCCGCCGGACGAATCCGGCGGCCGGTCGCGGTTGCGGGTCGGTCAGCTGGTGAAGGTGACCTTGTCGCGACGGCGACGCAGCGTCATCAGCACGACGCCGCCGCCGATCAGGACGAGGCCGGTGAGCGCGATGCTGGTCGCGGCCACGCCGGTGAGCGGCAGTCCGCCCCCGGTGCTGCCGCCGGCACCGCCACCGACCGAGGAGCTCGGCGAGACCGAGGTGCCGCCGGTCGGGGACTCCGACGGCGAGCCGGACGGCGACTCAGAGGCCGACGGCGACTCGGACGCGGACGGCGACTCCGAGGGGGACTCGGACGGGGTCGGCGACTCCGACTCCGAGGGCGACTCGGACGGGGTCGGCGACGGGGACTCCGACGGCGTGGCGGCGCAGGTGTGGGTCAGGTTGAACTTGTCCTGCGGCACCTGCCCGTGGATGGTCGAGTCGCCGCTCTCCAGCTTCCAGCCGGCCGGCGTCGCGAACCAGACCTTCTTGGCCCCGCTGTCGGTGGTGAAGTGGCCGTCGGCGAGCGTCTTGAAGGTGTCGGCGGTGCCGTCGTTGTCGGTGTCCCAGCCGATGTTCACCGCGTCGACGCTCTCGACGTCGTTGCCCGGCCAGATGAAGACCCAGACGTCCTGCCCGGCCTGCTGGTCCTCGGCGCCGGCGCACTTGCCGAAGCCCTGGTTGAAGCCCGAGTCCGAGGCGACGATGTGCTGGCCGGCCTGGCGCAGGGTGGGGTTGGTGATGGTGGCCGCCCAAGCCGGGGTGGCGAGGGCGAGGCAGGCCGTGGCGGCGGCTGCGGTGAAGGCCGCGCGCGCGACGTGCCGACGCTGTGGCATGAGGAATCCTCCGAGATGGGGAGAGGTGACGGGCCATGATCGCATGACGGCCCCCGACCGGCGACATCGGACGTTCGGCCTGAGCTGCGACGACATGGCGTATCGAAGCCGACGACGAAGGATGATCGAGCCAATTCGGCGGCGCGTCGGTGTAACGCGGAAGGGCCGTCCGGCGCTGCGGAGGGCTCGGGACCGTCGGTCGACGCGCCTTCACAAACCGGCGACTCGCACATTACATTGTCGGCTATCCATGGGAGCGCTCCCGCGCCTCTGCGGTCACCCCACCACCACCCCGCCGCCGGCAGCTCCGACCACCGACGCCGTCCCGTCCGGTCCGGCTGCCGTGCGGCAACCACCCACAGGAGCTCGCCATGCCCCACCCGATCCCGCCGCCACCCGGCCGGACCCGGCTCCGTCGCCTGGTCGCCGCCGGTGCCGCCCTGGCCGCCGGTCTCGTCACCGCCGTCGCCGCCCCGCAGGCCGCCGCACCTGCCACGGCCGCGCCCGCTTTCAATTACGGCGCGGTTGTCGGCGGCAGCGCGCGGACCGAGAGTGCGCTGGCCGCGCCCGCTTTCAATTACGCAGAGGCGTTGCAGAAGTCGCTCTTCTTCTACGAGGCCCAGCAGTCCGGGAAGAAGCCGGCCTGGAACCGCGTCTCCTGGCGGGGCGACTCGGCGCTGACCGACGGCGCCGATGTGGGCCTGGACCTGACCGGTGGCTGGTACGACGCCGGCGACCACGTGAAGTTCGGCTTTCCGATGGCGTTCAGCACCACCATGCTGGCCTGGGGCGCGGTCGAGTACCGGGACGGCTATGTCGCCTCCGGGCAGCTCACCCACCTGCTGGACAACCTGCGCTGGGTGAACGACTACTTCGTCAAGGCGCATCCGGCCCCGAACGTGCTCTACGGCCAGGTCGGCAAGGGCGACGACGACCACAAGTGGTGGGGGCCGGCCGAGGTGCTGCCGATGGCGCGGCCCGCGTACAAGATCGATGCGAGCTGTGGCGGGGCGGACCTGGCGGGGGAGACGGCGGCCGCGATGGCCGCGTCGTCGATGGTGTTCCGGCCCACCGACGCGGCCTACGCCGACAAGCTGCTCGGGCACGCGAAGCAGCTCTACACCTTCGCCGACACGGTGCGGCGGAGCTACCACGAGTGCATCACCGACGCGACGAACTTCTACAAGTCCTGGAGCGGCTACCAGGACGAGCTGGTCTGGGGCGCGATCTGGCTCTACCGCGCGACCGGGGACGCCACCTACCTGGCCAAGGCGGAGAGCGAGTACGACAAGCTCGGCACCGAGCCGCAGTCCACCACCCGCTCGTACAAGTGGACCATCGCCTGGGACAACAAGCAGTTCGGGGCGTACGTGCTGCTGGCCAACCTGACCGGCAAGCAGAAGTACGTCGATGACGCCAACCGCTGGCTCGACTGGTGGACCGTCGGGGTGAACGGCTCCAAGGTGAACTACTCGCCCGGCGGGGAGGCGGTGCTCGACTCCTGGGGGTCGCTCCGCTACGCCGCCAACACCGCCTTCGCCGCCCTGGTCTACAGCGACAAGACCACCGACGCCACTCGCAAGGCCCGGTACCACGACTTCGCCGTCCGGCAGATCAACTACGCGCTCGGTGACAACCCGCGCAGCTCCAGCTACCTGATCGGCTTCGGCGCCAACTCCCCGCGCAACCCGCACCACCGTACGGCGCACGGCTCCTGGTGGGACAGCCAGACGGTGCCCACCGAGACCCGGCACGTGCTCTACGGCGCGCTGGTCGGCGGCCCCTCCTCGGCCAACGACGCGTACACCGACAGCCGCTCGGACTACGTGATGAACGAGGTGGCCACCGACTACAACGCCGGCTTCACCTCCGCGCTGGCCCGGCTCAGCAAGGAGTACGGCGGCACCCCGCTCGCCGGTTTCCCGACCGCGGAGACGCCGGACCTGGACGAGCTGACCGTGGAGACCACGGTGATGCAGGCCGAGACGCGGGCCACCGGGCTCAAGGCGATCATTTACAACAAGTCCGGCTTCCCGGCCCGGGCGCTGAAGGCGGCGAAGTTCCGCTACTACTTCCGCCCCGACGGCACCGGCCCGGTCACCGTCACCCCCGGCTACACCCAGGGCTGCCCGTCGCCGTCCACCGCCCACCAGCTCTCCGGCGACATCTGGTACGTCGAGGTCGACTGCACCGGGTACACCATCGCGCCGGCCGGGCAGTCGCAGCACCGGATGGAGGTCCAGTTCAAGATCGGCGTACCGGAGGGTGGCACCTGGGACCCGAGCAACGACCCGTCGTACCAGGTCGCCGCCGGGCCGAACCGGAAGGTCCCGCTCTACGAGGGCGGGGTGCGGGTCTGGGGCGATGAGCCCGGGCCGGCCACCCCCGACACCACCGCCCCCACCACGCCCGGCACCCCGGTCGCCTCCGGCGTCACCGCCACCGGACTCACCCTGACCTGGCCCGCCTCCACCGACACCGGCGGCAGCGGCCTGGCCGGCTACGACATCACCCAGGCCCAGGTCGGCAGCGATGCGCTGGTACTGCTGAAGTCCACCACGAACACCCTCGCCGTCACCGGGCTGCTGCCCGAGCGGACGTACCAGTTCTCCGTGGTCGCCCGCGACGGCGCCGGCAACCGGTCGACGGCCTCGCCGACGGTCTCGGTGACCACCCCGACCGCCCCGGCGCCGGACACCACCCCGCCGACCGCGCCCGGCACCCCCACCGCCGCGGCCGTCGGCCCGACCGGGCTCACCCTCGCCTGGGGCCCGGCCACCGACAACGTCGGCGTCACCGGCTACCGGGTCTACCGGTCCGGGAACGTCCTCGTCGGGTCGACCACCGGCACCACCCTCGCGGTCACCGGGCTGACCGCCGCGACGACGTACACCTTCACCGTGGTCGCGGTGGACGCGGCCGGCAACGTCTCCGCGGCCTCCGCGCCGGTCACCGTGACCACCGCGAACCCGCCGGCCGCCGGTGGCTGCACCGTCGGGTACGTCACCAGCACCTGGGACACCGGGTTCACCGCCAACATCACCGTCACCAACACCGGTACGGCGGCCCTCAACGGCTGGACGCTCGGCTTCACCTTCCCGAGCACCGGGCAGCAGGTGGGCCAGGGCTGGTCGGCGAACTTCACCCAGACCGGCACCGCGGTGACCGCGTCGAACGTCTCCTACAACGGGTCGCTCGCGCCGGGGGCCTCGACCAGCTTCGGCTTCAACGGCACCCACACCGGCACCAACCCCACCCCCACCGCCTTCACCCTCAACGGCGTCGCCTGCACCGTCTCCTGAGGGGTGGCCTTCTGCGATCTTGGACAGTTGCCGTTCCTCCCGAACGGCAACTGTCCAAGATTCACTTCCGGGCTGTGGACGGGGCGGTCGAGGGGTGGACGTGCCGGGAGACTCGGGCGCGTGGTGCGGACTCTTCCGAGACATGGGGCCGGCGCGCTCGAATGGCTGGCGTTCGAACAGGCCGGGGTGCTGACCACGGCACAGGCGACCGGGCTGCTGACCGAGGGGTCGGTGCGCGGCCTGGTGCGCTCCGGCCGCTGGCGGTCGATCTGCCGGGGCATCCTGCTCACCGGCAATGGCCGGCTGACCCGCGATCAGCAGTTGTGGGTCGCGGTGCTCGCTTGCGGTCCCGGGGCGGTGCTGGCGGGGGTGACCGCGGCGGGCGAGGCGGGCGTGCGGGGACTCCGGTCCGAGCCGCTGCACGTGCTGGTGCCGGCGGTACGGCGGCCAGGTCGGTTGCTGCGCGGGATGCCCATCGACATGCCCGCGGTCGTCGTGCACCGCACCGCCGTGCTGCCCGAGGCGCACCTCCAGGCGGCCCGGCCGAGGCGGACCATCACCGCACGGGCGGTCGTGGACGGCGCCGGCTGGGCGGGCAGCATCGAGGAGGCACAGCGGATACTGGCATCGGCCTGGCAGCAGCGCCGCGTACTGCCGGCGGAGATGACGACCGTGCTCGACGTGCTGCCCCGAGCACCGCGTCGAGATCTGGTCCGGCGCACGGCGGCGGACCTCGCCGGCGGCGCCGAGGCGCTGTCGGAGCTGAATTTCGTCGCCCTGTGCCGACGGCACCGACTGCCTGCCCCGAGTCTGGGGGAGCGCCGCACGGATCGGAGCGGCCGCATTCGCTGGCTGGACGCGCACTGGCGAAAGTGGCGGCTGCACGTCGAGATCGACGGAGCCCACCACATGGACGTCCGGCACTGGGCCGACGACATGCGCCGGCAGAACGACGTGTGGACCGCCGGCGACCGCATCCTCCGGTTCCCCGCCTGGTTGGTCCGCGCTCACCCCGACGAGGTCGCCGAATCGCTCCGCCGGGCCCTCGAAGCGGCGGGCTGGCGACCTCCGGAGTGAATCTTGGACGCGGGTCGTTCCGGTCGAACGGTAAGTGTCCAAGATTCCGGGCAAGCTGGGTGCGTGCTGGTGACGGTGGGGCATGGGGCGGCCGATCGCGGGCGGCTGGCGGAGCTGCTGGTCGGGGCGGGGGTCGCGCTCGTCGTGGACGTGCGGCGCTACCCGGCCAGCCGGACCAACCCGGACGTCCGGCGGGAGGCGCTGGAACGCTGGCTGCCGGAGCGGGGGATCGACTACCGCTGGGAGCCGCGCCTGGGCGGGCGGCGGCACGTGCGCGCCGGCGAACCGGAGCCGGACACCTGGTGGACCGTCGCGGCCTTCCGGGCGTACGCCGCCTACACCCGGACTGCGGACTTCGACGCGGCGCTGGACGAGGTGCTGGCCGACGCGGCGCGGCGGACCACGGCGGTGATGTGCAGCGAGAGCGTGTGGTGGCGTTGCCACCGGCGGCTGATCGCCGACGTCGCCGTGCTCGGTCGCGGGGTGGCGGTGTCGCACCTCATGCCGGACGGCCGGCTCAGCCCGCACCGGCCGGCCGAGGGGGCCCGCCGCCTGCCCGACGGGCACCTGATCTGGGACGGCTGACCGCCGGAACTCGCTCGCCCGGCCCCCGGCGGCGTGGTTAGCCTGCCCGGATGCCGGAACTGATCGCCCCGACCACCCGCCTGCACCGGTCCTGGCTGGCCGCCCGGGACGACTGGGGGCGGGGCGTTCACCAGGACGGCAGCGGGCTGCACCGCAGCGACGACGTGGACTCGCCGGCGGGCTTCGCGGAGTGGGTGCAGCGGCTGCGGGCCGGTGCGGACGAGTCCCGGCCGCTGCCGGCGGGCCGGGTTCCGGCGCTCTACTGGTGGATCGTCGAGGGCGACGAGGTGCTCGGCGCGATCTCGCTGCGGTTGCGGCTCACCGACTTCCTGCGCAACGCGGGCGGCCACATCGGCTACGGCGTCCGCCCCTCGGCCCGCGGCCGGGGCGTGGCGACCTTCGCCCTCGGCGCGGCGCTCGCCGAGGCGGCCCGGCGGGGCATCGACCCGGTGCTGGTCACCTGCGACGACGACAACGTCCCCTCCGCCCGGACCATCGAGCGGCACGGCGGGGTGCTGGCGGACGTGCGGGACACCGAGCTGGGCCGTACCCGCCGCTACTGGATCCGCACCCGCTGACTCAGTCGCGCAGGTCCTCGGCGAGCAGGTCCATCAGCAGGCCGTCGTGCCAGCGGCCGTCGGCGCCGCGCTCGTAGCGCCGCATGATCCCCACCGGGCGGAAGCCCACCTTCGCGTACGCCCGGATGGCCGGGGTGTTCGCCGCCGCCGGGTCGATGGTGAACCGGTGGTGGCCGTACTCGTCGATGAGGTGACGGACCAGGGTGCGGATGGCGTCCCCGCCCAGGCCGGCACCGCGTACCGCCGGGTCGAGGAAGATGTCCAGGCTGGCGTGGCGGTAGTCGGGATCGGTCTCGGCGTACCACTGGATCGCGCCGACCAGCCGGCCCTCGTGCTCGATGGCGTACACGGTCAGCTCGTCGTCGGCCAGGTCGGCGCGGACCGCCGCGGCCAGGTCGTCGTCACCGCGCCACCAGCGGCGCACCTCCGGGGTGGCCCGGATCGCGGCGAGCGCGGGCACGTCCTCCCCGGTCACCGGCCGCAACGTCACCGCCCGCCCGCGCAGCACCGGTCAGCCCCGGATCTCGCCGTGCTCGACGCAGACCGCCGACCAGCCGGTCGGCACCACCTGCACCTTCATCCGCCGTCGGCAGTGGACGCAGTAGCGCGGCGGCTCCAGCGCCCGCGCGGCCGCGCACGCCTCGTGCGGCACGGAGGCCTCCGCGCCGCAGCGGTCGCACCACACCTGGGTCACCGTCATCTCCGCCTCACAGGGTCGCGGACAGCGCCTTCACCGGCATCTTCAGGTCGTCGAGGAGCTTCAGGTCGTCGGTGGCCGGCCGGCCCAGCGTGGTCAGGTAGTTGCCGACGATGACCGCGTTGATGCCACCGAGCAGACCGTCGCGGGTGCCGAGGTCGCCGAGGGTGAGCTCCCGGCCGCCCGCGTACCGGAGGATGGTGCGCGGCATGGCCAGCCGGAACGCGGCGATGGCCCGCAGCGCGTCCTTGCCCGCCACCACGGGACGGTCGGCGAGCGGGGTGCCCGGGCGCGGGTTGAGGAAGTTCAGCGGGACCTCGTGCGGGTCCAGTTCGGCGAGCTGCGCGGCGAACTCGGCCCGCTGCTCGACCGTCTCGCCGAGGCCGAGGATGCCGCCGCAGCAGACCTCCATGCCCGACTCGCGGACCATCTTCAAGGTCTCCCAGCGCTCCTCCCAGGAGTGCGTGGTGACCACGTTCGGGAAGTAGGAGCGGCAGGTCTCCAGGTTGTGGTTGTAGCGGTGCACGCCCATCTCGACCAGCTCGTCGACCTGCTCCTGGGTGAGCATGCCCAGCGACGCCGCGACCTGGATGTCGACCTCCGCCTTGATGGCGGCCACGCCCTCGCGCATCTGCGTCATCAGCCGGGCGTCCGGGCCGCGCACCGCGGCCACGATGCAGAACTCGGTCGCCCCGGTGGCCGCCGTCTGCTTCGCCGCCTCGACCAGCGCGGGGATGTCCAGCCAGACCGAGCGGACCGGCGAGGTGAACTGGCCGGACTGCGAGCAGAAGTGGCAGTCCTCGGGGCAGCCGCCGGTCTTCAGCGAGACGATGCCCTCGACCTCGACCTCCGGGCCGCACCAGCGCATCCGTACCTCGTGGGCGAGCTGCAGCGCGGCGGGCACGTCTTCGTCGGGCAGGTTCAGCACGGCGAGGACCCCGGCCTCGTCGAGGCCGACGCCGTTCTCCAGCACCTGGGTTCGGGCCTGGTCGAGGATCTCTGGCATGGCTCGTACCCTACAAGGCCGCCGACCGGCCGGGAAACGGCCGCGTGCGACCCCTCGACCCGGCCGCGACCAGCTCCGGCGGCGGCCCCGGCGAGCCGGTACGCGCCACGCCGGGGCCGGTCCGGCGGGTGGTAACTTCGCCCCGCGGCAGTGCCCCTGGGGCGACGATCGGCGGAGCGGGAGGTGACGGTGGCGGACTGGCTGGCGGCCCTGGAGCACCGCGCCGAGCTGCGGGCGAAGGCGGGGCTCACCCGCACGCTGCGCCCGCGGGCCGCCGACGACACCGTGGTCGACCTGGCCGGCAACGACTATCTCGGCCTGGCCACCCACCCGGAGGTCACCGCCGCCGCCGCGCGGGCGCTGTCCGCGTACGGGCTGGGCGCGACCGGGTCCCGGCTGGTGCGCGGCTCGACCGACGCGCACCACGCGCTGGAGGACGCCCTCGCCGACTGGCTCGGCGCCGACCGGGCGCTGGTCTTCTCCTCCGGCTACCTGGCCAACCTCGCCGCCGTCCGGGGCCTGGTGCGCCCGCGTACCCTGCTCGTCTCCGACGCGCACAACCACGCCTCGCTGATCGACGGCTGCCGGATCTCCGGCGCGGAGACCGTGGTCACGCCGCACGCCGACGTCGCGGCGGTCGCCGCGGCGCTCGCCGCCGCGCCCGGCCGGCCCGCGGTGGTGGTCACCGAGTCGGTCTTCTCGGTCGACGGCGACCTCGCGCCGCTCGCGGAGCTGCACGCGGTGGCCCGCCGGCACGGCGCGCTGCTGCTGGTCGACGACGCGCACGCGCTCGGCGTCACCGGCCCGGCCGGGGCCGGCGGGGTGGCCGTCGCGGGGCTGGCCGGCGAACCCGACGTGGTGGTCACCGCCACCCTCTCCAAGGCGCTCGGTGGGGCCGGTGGCGTGGTGGCCGGGCCGGCCGAGTTCGTCCGGCACCTGGTCGAGACCGGGCGGACGTTCATCTTCGACACCGCCCCGCCCCCGGCGGTGGCGGCCGGGGTGCTGGCGGCGGTGCGGCTGGCCCGGGCCGGTGACCCGCTCCGCGCCGAGCTGGCCGAGCGGGCCGCCCTCGCGGTCCGCCGGCTCGGCGCGGCCGGGCTGACGGTCTCCGTGCCCGACGCGGCGGTGGTCTCCGTCACGGCGCCCGGCCCGGAGGCGGCGACCGCCTGGGCGGCCGACTGCCGGGACCGCGGGGTCGCGGTGGGCTGCTTCCGCCCGCCGTCCACGCCGGACAGCCGCTCCCGGCTCCGGCTGACCATCAGCGCCGGCGTGGCCCGGCAGGATTTCGAGCGGGCCCTGGACGTGATCGTGGAGTGTGCGCCATGACGGGTGGCTGGACCGGGCCGGTGCTGGTGACCGGCACGGACACCGAGGTGGGCAAGACCGTGGTGACGGCGGCGATCGCGGCGGCCGCGCAGGCCGCCGGGCTGCGGGTCGCGGTGATCAAGCCCGGCCAGACCGGTACGGCCACCGGCGATCCCGGTGACGTCGACTCGGTCACCCGGCTCGCCGCCCCGCTCACCGGCCGGACCCTGGCCAGCTACCCCGACCCGCTCGCCCCGCTCGCCGCGGCCCGGGTGGCCGAGCTGGAGCCGCTGGAGCTCTACACCGCGGTCGACGCGATCCGCGAGGAGACCGACAAGCACGATCTGGTGCTCGTCGAGGGGGCCGGCGGGCTGCTCGTGCCGATGGGGCTGCGGCCGTCGGGCGAGCCCTGGACGGTGGCCGACCTGGCGGTGTCCCTGGGCGCGCCGGCGGTGGTGGTGGCCCGCGCCGGCCTCGGCACGCTCAACCACACCGCGCTCACCCTGGAGGCCCTGGAACGCCGGGCGATCCCGGCCGGCGTGGTCATCGGCGCCTGGCCGACGGAGCCGGAGCTGGTGCACTGGCTCAACCTGTCCGACCTGGTGCCGAACCTGCTCGGCGCGGTGCCGGCGGGCGCCGGCGCGATGGACCCCGGGGTCTTCCGCCGCTCCGCGCCGGGCTGGCTCACCCCCGCGCTGTACGGGGTGCTGGACGACTGGCGGGCCTGGGCGGAGGACGCCGGCTGAGCACCTGACTTTCGTCGGTGTCCGGCCCGGACCGCCGTCAGTAGCGTGACCGCGTGGAAACTCCCGACGCGGACCCCCGGCCGACGCGCCGGCGACGCCTCGGCGACCTGCTGCTCTGGGCCGCCGTCTCCGCCCCGGTGGCGTACGCCGGGCTCACCCCGCCCTGGCCGCGGTACGCGGCGCCGCTGCTCGTCGGCTCGCTGGCGCTGCTCGCCCTCGCGGTGGCGGTCGCCCGCCGGCTGCCCCTCCTGGCGCTGGCCGCGGTGGTGGCCGGGTCGCTGCTGGACGGCAACTTCGTCTTCGCCATCCCGGTGTTCAGCTACCTGGCGGGGCGGCGCAGCGCCGGCGCCGGTCGGGTGGCGGTGCTCTTCGGCGTGATCGCGGTCACCGGGACCGCGCTCAACCTCGGCCTGCTCGACACCGGGCCGGCGACCTGGTTCCTGCTCGCCTCGGTGCTGCTCTTCGCCGGGGTGTTCCCGTGGCTGCTCGGCCGGCTCCGCCGGCAGCAGCGGGCCCTGGCCGAGGCCGGGCGGCGGCACGCCGAGGCGGCGGAGCGGGAGCGGCGGGCGGCGGTGGACCGGGTACGGCTGCGCGAGCGGGCCCGGATCGCCCAGGAGATGCACGACTCGCTGGGCCACGACCTGAGCCTGATCGCGTTGCGGGCCGCCGCCCTGGAACTCGCCGCCGGCCTGGCGCCCGCCCACCGGCAGGCGGCTGGCGAGCTGCGGGCCAGCGTGGCCGCCGCCACGGAACGGCTGCACGAGATCATCGGCGTGCTCCGGGAGGACCGGTCCGGCTCCCTGCGGCCGGCCGACGAGACCGTGGCCGAGCTGGTCGACGGGGCCCGGGAGGCCGGGATGGCGGTGGTGCTGCGCGGCGACTCGGCCGACGCCGCACTACCCCCGCGCGCCGCGCACGACGTGCACCGGGTGGTCCGGGAGGCGCTCACCAACGCCGCCCGGTACGCCCCCGGCGCGCCGGTGACGGTCACCGTCGACCGGGCCGACCGCGAGGTCACGGTCGGGGTGGTGAACGCTCCGCCGCCGGCCGGCCCGCTGCCCGGGCCGGCGTCGCAGGGCTCCGGGCTGCTCGCCCTGCGCGAACGGGTCCGCCTCGCCGGCGGGGCGTTCGACGCGTGGCGCTCCGCGCGGACCTCGGCGATGCGGAAGGTACGGAGCGGGCACGGGTGAACATGAGTGCCGTCTACTGGCTCACCGGTCGCCTGCAG
>NZ_JBSGJR010000096.1:0-15432 GCF_053605645.1 Micromonospora sp. NPDC003776 | reverse complement strand
CCAGGGCCACCCGGGCGGCGGTGGGCCAGTGCCGTTCGGCGTCCGGTCCCCGGGCGGCGGCGGCCACCGCGGCTCCGCCGGTGGCCGCGGTGGCCTCGCCGGCGGAGAGCACGTCCAGCGACACCGCCATCGCCCGGCAGCCGTTCGCGGCGGCGGTGAACGCGGCGCCCACGGTGCCGGAGTGCAGCACCGCCCGGCCCGCGTTGGCGCCCCGGTTGATCCCGGAGAGCACCACCGACGGCGGCGGCCCGAACGCGCCGTGCACCGCGATCAGCGCGATGAAACCGGGTGAGCCGCCCACCCCGTACGCGGGCACCCCGGGCAGCTCCGGCAGCGGGTGGTCGCGGACCACGACGTGCCCGTTGCGCTCCACCGCGGTCATCGCGGCGCTGGTGCCGCTCGCCTCCTCCAGCGGCGCGGCGACCACCACGTCCAGCCCCCGGTCGACGGCCGCCTTCGCCAGCGCGCCGATGCCGGGCGCCGCGATGCCGTCGTCGTTGGTCACCAGGACCCGCACCGTCATCGTTCGGCCGCCCGTTCGGCCAGCTCTTCCGGGGTGGTCCGCTCCTGTGGCCGGGTGCCGGCCGGCACCAGCCGGACCCGCTCCACCAGCCCGCTGATCGAGTCCAGCCGGCCGGTGCCCAGTCCGTGCCGGGTCACGTTGAGCGCGCCGGCCGCCGCACCGGTGCGGATCGCGGTCCGCACGTCCCCGCCCAGGGCCACCACCGCGGCCACCCCGGCCGTCATCGAGTCGCCCGCGCCGCGCGGGTCGGCCGCCTCCAGCTTCGGCATCTCCACCTCGAAGACCTCCCCGTCGACCAGGGCCAGGGCCGGCTGGTCCGCCCGGCTCACCACCACGCTCTCCGCGCCGGCGGCGTGCAGGTCGTACATCGCCCGGGTGAGTTCCTGCTCGTCGTCGCCCCGGGCCCGCCCGTCGGCGATCAGCTCCTCGTGGCTGACCTTGAGGAAGAAGACGCCGCTGGCCAGCACGGCGTCGAGGTGCGCGCCGCACAGGTCCACCACCACCCGGCTGCCGTTGGCGCCCAGGTCGGCGGCGAACCGCCGGTAGAGGTCGGCCGGCACCAGCTCGGGATGGCTCGGCCCGCTCAGCACGCTGACCGGGGCCTGCAGGCCCTCGCCGAGGGTGAGGTTGTAGAGCTCGTCCAGCTCGTGCCGGCTCAGCGGGTGGCCGGTCACGTCCACGATCTCCCGGCGGCTGCCGTCCCGCCGGTCGTGCACGTACCCGCCGCTGCCGCCGGAGTCGCGGACCACCACCCGGAGCTGGACCCCCTCGCTGACCAGCAGCGGCTCCAGCACCTGGCCGATCTCGCCGCCGAGGCTGGTGCAGAGCGTCACCGGCACGCCGAGGGAGAGGATCATCCGGGCCTGCCACACCCCCTGCCCGCCGGGATGCAGGTGCAGCTCGGGGTGGTCGGCCGGCTGGTCGACGGTGACCGTGAGCCGGGGCGTCGGGGCGAAGACCATCACGTGCGCGCTCATCCGGCGTACCCCTGCATGCCCGGCCTCCTCGTCGCGCGGTCCCCGGCGTGCCGGGATTCCCGGCCGGTCCCGGGTCATGCCGGAGGGTCAGGGACCTTCGGCCGTTGCCACGCCGGCCCCGGTACGGGACTATCGTGCGAACCGTCGACCGCGAGGGGAGTCCGGGGTTGCTCAGCAGCGACAGCTTCAGCTACACCGTGCAGGCCCGCTGCACCCGGGCGGAAGCGTCCGCCCTGCTCAGCGACCTGTCCCGGCAGGGCGAGCTGCATCCGCTGATCGTCCGGGTGCGCGAGCTGCCGCCGCGACCCGGCGCCTTGGCCAGCTACGCGATCACCGACCGGCTGGAGCTGGGCCCGCTGCACTTCCCGGTCACCTACCAGGCGGACGTGCTGATCGCGAACGAGGACGAGGTGGTGACGGTGGCCCGGCAGCAGCCGGCCACCACGGTGCGCAACCACACCCGGCTGCGCGACGAGCCCGACGGCGTGGTGCGGATCGACGTGGAGATCACGCTGTCCGCCCCGGCGCCCCTGTTCGGGTACGCCTTCCGGCAGGCCCGCGCCGCCCACCTCGGGCTGGCCAGCCGGCTCGGCGCCAGGCTGGAGCAGGGGCGCGCCGTCTGACAGCCTCAGCCGCCCCGGCCGGCCGGCACCGCCCGCCGGCCCGCCGGCACGGCCGCCCGCCGCAGCCGCCCCCACGGCTTGTACGTGGACAGCACGGTGGCGATCAGCAGCAGCGTGGTGGAGACGCTCGGCGCGACCACCAGGTCCACCCGCAGGTGGGCGTCGGCCGCCGCGCCCAGCTCGCCGAGGTGCCGGATCCGGGGGGTCAGCAGCAGGAGCACCAGCCCGAGCATGACGGTGGTGATGCCGAACTTGACCAGCACCCAGCGCCAGCGCAGCAGGCCCCAGGGAGTGAGCAGCGCGCTGGCCACCCCGACCAGCCACACCGCCACGCTCAGCGGCGCGAACAGCCAGGTCACCAGCAGACCCGCGGTCGGGTAGACCACCTCCGGGTCGGCCCCGCGCAGCCCGGCGATGCCCAGCGTGAGCAGCACCAGGTCCACGCCGAGCCAGCCCAGCGAGGTGACCAGGTGCAGGGTCAGCAGGGTCTTGCGCGCGGGCGGGGAGAGTCGGCTCATGCTGCCGATCCTGCGCGGAGCAGCCGGCGGCGTCGTGGGGCCGGGAACGACATCCGGCGTACGTCGGCGGACGTAGGGTGGCCCGCCGGTGGCGGGCCACCCCGGGCTCAGTAGACCGACAGGTGCACGTGGTTGGTGTGGTCGCTGGACGGGTCGCCGTTGCCGCCGCTGTACGCCTTCCACCCGCTGCTGGGCAGCCAGATCTGCTTGTACCAGATCACGTAGAGCACGGCGAGCGCGTCCGAGTTGCGGATGAAGTACGCCGCGAGGTTGTTGCCGTACGTCTTGTCGCCGCCGGTGGCCACGCCGCCGAAGCCGTCCTTCTGGGCGGCGAAGTCGCAGGCCCGCCCCTTCGGGTGCTCACCCGACCCGCTGGGTCGGTAGCAGGAGACGTACCGGGTGAACCCGGCGGCCTTGGCCTGCTGGAGGGCGTGCAGCGTGCGCGGGGTGATGCAGCCGTCGGCGGGCGTCGGGTCGTTGACGCTGCACGACTCCGGCGGCCAGGAGCCGTCGGGGTTGCGCTTCGCCGGGGTGGCGTTCGCGGTGGAGGTGCCCCGGGTGCCGCTGCCGTCCGAGGTGGCCGCCCGCTTGTTGGCCACCTCCAGCGCCTGCTCGGCCTGCTGCTTGCGCTTGGCCATCACCGCGACCTGCTTGCGCTGCTCCTGGATCTCGGCGTTCAGCGCGGCCTGGGTACGGGTGGCCTGGTCCCGGGTGTCGAGCAGCTCGCGAAGCGCCCGGTCCTCGTTGGCGGCGACCTGCGACAGCGCGGCGGCCCGGTCGAGGAAGCCCTCCGGGCTGGTGCTGCCGAGCAGCGCCGAGGCGGTGCCGAGCCGGCCGCTGCGGTACGCCACCGCCGCGATCTCGCCGACCTTGGCGTCGCGGCTGCCCAGCTCGGCGTTGATGGTGGTGAGCTGGGCGGCGAGCTGCTTCTGCCGGGTGACCGAGCGGTTCAGCGCGGTCCGCGCGTCCAGCCAGCCCTTGCTGGCCGCGTCGAGCTGGGCGCGCAGGGCCGCCGTGCCGCCCTCGTCGTCGCCGGGCGCGGCGGCGAGCAGGCCGGTCGGGGAAGCCGCCGAGGCGGGGGAGACCGGCAGGGCCGCGACGCCGAGGGCGAGCGTCGCGACGAGCAGGGCCGCCAACCGGGCGGCCGTCCGTCGTACAGGTGCCACTGATGGCATTCAGGTGTCCTTCCGTCAACCGCCGACCGGGTTAGCTGACGGGTTCGGGACGGAAGATCCCTACCGCTGACGCGGATGCACCCCAGGTACGTGGTTCCCCGGCTCGCCGGGCTCCGGCGATTAGGCGACGGCCGCCCCCGGGCGCCGATGGGCGCCGCCCGGCGGAGGCCGCGACCGAGCCTACCGGCGGTCCGCCGAGCCGGCCCGCGTCCGGGGTCGGCCGGCCGGCGTCAAAACCGGCATAAGTGCACAATAACCACTTGAATTTAAGATTGTCCTAATTACCACTCGACCGGACCGCAGGCGCCGGCGGACGCTCCGGGTTCGATCTGCAACGTGGCGTGATCGATGTGGAAGTCCTCCCGCAGCGCCGCCCGGGCCGCGGCGAGCACGTCGCCG
Organism: Micromonospora sp. NPDC003776; assembly: GCF_053605645.1. Lineage (NCBI taxonomy): Bacteria > Bacillati > Actinomycetota > Actinomycetes > Micromonosporales > Micromonosporaceae > Micromonospora > Micromonospora sp. NPDC003776. Next base: position 11,217 of record NZ_JBSGJR010000096.1, on the reverse strand, counting down.
ACCTCGGCGCCGGGGGCCGTGGTCAGGTGCGCCGAGGCCACCTCCATGCCGGAGGTGAGGGTCCACACGTGCAGGTCGTGCACCTCGGCGACGCCGGGCACCGCGGCCAGCCGGTCGTGCACCGCGGTCACCTGGAGATGCTCGGGAGCGGCCTGCACCAGGATCCGTACCGCGGCCCGGCCGAGCCGCCAGGTGCGCGGCAGGATGAACAGCCCGATCGCGACCGCGACCAGCGGGTCCGCCCACCACCAGTCGGTCACCGCGATGACCAGGGCGGCGCCGATCACGCCGAGCGAGCCGAGCAGGTCGCCGAGCACCTCCAGGTACGCCCCGCGCAGGTTGATGCTCTCCTCCGCCCCGGCGCGCAGCAGCGCGAAGGCGGCGAGGTTGGCGAGCAGGCCGAGCACCGCGACGGCGAGCATCGGCCCGGCGAGGACCTCCGGCGGCTCGCCGAACCGGCGGACCGCCTCGACCAGCACGTAGACCGCGACCACGCCGAGCAGCACCGCGTTGGCCAGGGCGGCCAGCACCTCCAGCCGGTAGAGCCCGAAGGTGCGCTGCGGGTCGGTGTCGGCCCGGCGGGTGGCGCTGATCGCCGCGAGGGCCATCCCGATGCCGAGCACGTCGGTGAACATGTGCCCGGCGTCGGAGAGCAGGGCCAGCGAGCCGGTGCCGAACGCGGCCACCGCCTCCACCACCATCAGGGCGGTGAGCAGGCCGAACGCGGCCCAGAGTCGACCACGGTGGCGCTGTGCGGCGTTGGTCACCGCACCGCTGTGGTCATGACCCGCGCCCACGCCCACACCCTCTCGTCCGTCGCCCCGGCCCGACTCAATCTATGCTCACATCGCTATGTGTGCAAATGAACGTCGAGCGTGGTGAGGCGCTGGGTGGCCCGGGAGAGCGCCACGTAGAGCGTCCGGACCCCGGAGCCCGGGTCGGCCCGGATCTCGCTCGGCGCGACCAGCGCCACCCCGTCGTACTCCATGCCCTTGGCCTGGAGGCTGGTCACCACCTGGAGCCGGCTGCCGCCCAGCTCGCCGAGCCAGCCGGCCACCTCGTCCCGGCGGGGCACCGGGGTGATCACGCCGACCGTGCCCTCGACCTCGGCCAGCAGGGCGCGGACCGCCGCCACGGTGGCCGGGGCCAGCTCGGCGGCGGGCACCGCCAGCTCGACCGGCTCGACACCGGTGGAGCGGACCGCGGTGGGCAGCGGCAGGTCCGGGTAGAGCCGGCGGATCTCCGCCGCCGCCACGGCGAAGATCTCCGCCGAGTTCCGGTAGTTGGTGGTCAGCTCGTAGCGGTACCGGCGGCGGCGTCCCAGCGCCTGGTCGCGGGCCCGGGTCAGCTCCTGCGGGTCGCCGGTCCAGGCGGTCTGCGCCGGGTCGCCGACCACCGTCCAGGAGGCCAGCCGGCCCCGCCGGCCGATCATCCGCCACTGCATCGGCGACACGTCCTGGGACTCGTCGACCACCACGTGGGCGTAGTCGCGGTAGTCCTCCGGCCGCTCCCGGGCGGCCGCCCGGGCGGCCCGCTGCCGGTCGGCGTACGTGCTCAGCTCGCGGACGCCCCCGGCGAGCTGGAACGGGTCGCGCTTCGGCCGCCGTCGCTGGACCGGCTTGCCCAGCAGCGCGTCCAACTCGTCCAGCAGCGCCACGTCGGCGATGGTCGGCCCCTCGCCGTCCAGGCTCCGGTACGCCTCGGTCAGCAGCCGGATCTCCGCCCCGGACAGCACCCCGTCGGCGTACCGGCGCAGCCGATCGGGGCGGGCCAGCCAGCCGAGCACGTGCCGGGGGTGCAGCCGCGGCCACCACGCCTTCAGGAACTCCCGGAACTCCGGGCGCTCGATGATCTCGTCCTCGAAGGCGGGCTGCTCCGGCAGCCGGCCCACCCGCAGCGTCCGGGCCTGCGCGTACAACGCCGCGAGGACGGCGTCGAAGCCCGCCCGGCGCACCTCGTTGCGCCGCGCCCCGCGGGGCAGCGCCTGGTCCCGGATCGCGTCCAGCTCGGCCCGCTCCAGCCGGAGCAGCTCACCCCGGTAGAGCAGGCGCAGCTCGGTCGGGGCGTCCGGCACCGCGTCCCGGACCGCGCGCTCCAGCACCCGGCGCATCCGTAGCGAACCCTTCACCGCCGCCACCTCGGGCGGATCGGTGCGGGTCGCCGACACGCCGGGGAAGAGCGAGCCGAGCGAGTGCAGGGTCGCGGTCTCCTCGCCGAGGGAGGGCAGCACCGAGGCGATGTACTCGACGAACACCCCGGACGGGCCGACCACCAGGATGCCGCCGCCCGCGTACCGGGACCGGTCCGAGTAGAGCAGGTACGCGGCGCGGTGCAGGGCCACCGCCGTCTTGCCGGTGCCCGGGCCGCCGGAGACGATCGTGACCCCGTTGCCGGGGGAGCGGATCGCCTCGTCCTGCTCGCGCTGGATGGTGGCGACGATGTCCCGCATGCCCCGCCCGGTCGCCCGGGACAGGGTGGCCAGCAGCGCCCCGTCGCCGACCACCGCCAGGTCCGGCGGCGCGGCCTCCGGGTCCAGCAGGTCGTCCTCGATCCGGGTCACCTTCTCGGCCGATGACTGGATCGTGCGCCGGCGTACCACGCCCATCGGCTCGGCCGGGGTGGCCTGGTAGAACGCGGCGGCGGCGGGCGCCCGCCAGTCCACCACCAACGTCTCGGCGTCCTCCCCGCGCACCCCGAGCCGGCCCACGTGCAACACCTGCCCGGTCCGCAGGTCGAGCCGGCCGAAGACCAGCCCCTCGTGCTCGGCGTCCAGCACGTGCCGGCGTTGGGCGGCGTGGAAGACCATCGCGTCCCGCTCCACCAGCGCGCCGAAGTTGCCCACCCGGGCCAGCCGGTAGCCCTCCCGCTCGGCCTCGGCGGCGGCGCGACGCAGCTCCGCGAGCCGGGCGTACACCCGGTCGAGGTGCCGCTGCTCGACGGCGATCTCCCGGTCCAGGGTGGTCTGGTCGCTCAACGCGGGGGCTCCTGATGGTCACGTGGCGGGCACGGCGGGCTGATAGAGGGTACGGGGCCGGCGTCCCGGCCCCTGTCGGGGCCATGCCGCCACCCGGCGTTCACCCCGTGCCGGTTGCCCGTTATCCGGCCGTTCCCACGCCTTGTCCTGCCTGGCGGCGGCCTGGCAGCCCGGCCGTTCAGCCACGCTCACCAGCCGCCTCCCGAGGTCGACACACCTCTCCACCCGCCTTTGCTCTGCTTCAGCGGACGCAACGGTGAAGCGCTCTCAGTGTTGCGTGGACTGAAGCAGAGCAAAGGTGCGGGGACGGGGTGCCGGGGGCGGCCGGTGACCTGCCCCACGCCGCCGGCCGCCACCGGATCAGGCGGCCGCCGGTCGCGCCGTCGCCCGGCCCCGGCAGCTGTCCGGGCCGGCCAGCACCCGCTCGACCACCGCGGCGAGGGCCGCGTTCACCTGGTCGGGGCGTTCCATCATGAGCATGTGCCCGGCGCCCGGGCAGACGGTCAGCTCGGTGGTGGGCAGCGCCGCGGCGATCGACTCGGCGCAGGGCGGCGGCGTGAGCCGGTCCCGGTCGCCGACCAGCGCGGCGGCCGGCAGGTCGCCGAGCGCCGCCAGGGTGTCCAGCCGGTGCTGGGCGCCGATCGAGGCGCGGAACCCGCCGATCGAGCGGAGCGAGGCGTGCGCCACCGCCGAGGTGACCAGCCGGATGTCCGCCGGGTCGCAGTGGTCGCCGAAGAGCATCCAGCGGATGCTCGGCCGCAACGCCCGCAGCAGCGCCCGCGGCGGCCGCCAGGCGCCGCACCGGGCCAGCACCCCGGCGCCGGTGGTCTCGGCGAGCCGGATCAGCCGGGCGATCCGTGGCGAGAGCCCGTACGCCGTGTGGGTGTGCCCCTCGGCGGTGGTCGAGACGAAGACCAGCCCGGCGGTACGGGCGGCGAAGTGTCCGGGGTGGCGGTGCGCGTACTCCATCACCGTCATCCCGCCCATGGAGTGCCCGACCAGCACGATCCGCCCGGCCGGGGCGATCTCGTCCAGCACCGCGGCCAGGTCGTCGCCGAGCTGGGCCAGGGTGGCGGTACGCAGGGCCATGCAGCTGGACCGGCCGTGGCCCCGGGCGTCGTAGGCCACCACCCGGACCCGGTCGCCGAACCGGCTCCGCAGGTCGGCGAGCTGGCGGTGCCAACTGCGCCCGTCCAGCGTCCAGCCGTGCAGCAGGATCGCGGTGACCTCGGCGTCGGCCGGTCCGGTGGCCTCGACGTGCAGGCGTACGCCGTCGGGAAGCCGTACCTCCAGGTGCTCCGGCATCGTGAACCTCCCCCGGGCCGGCCGGTGTCTGCTCACCGGCGTAACCCGGCGGTAACAACCGGCTACCCGTCATGACAACACGCCAACCATGGCGGTGAGAAGATTCGCAACCCGGCTCCGGGCGGTCGGATCGGTGACCACGCTGGAAGGATGCCGCCGTCCCGTCCCACCCGCGCCGCCCGGAGCCCGCGAGCCGCCCTCGCCGAGCTGCTGGCCGGCAACCGCCGCTTCGTCAGCGGTCAACCGGTGCACGGCCACGACGTCACCGCCGCCGCGGCGGTCGCCTCCGGTGACCAGCAGCCGTACGCCGTGGTGCTGGGCTGCATCGACTCGCGGGTCCCGCTGGAGGCGATCTTCGACCAGACCTTCGGGTCGATCTGCGTGATCCGCACCGGCGCGCACGTGCTGGACCGGGCGGTGCTCGGCTCCATCGAGTTCGTGGTCGGCCAGCTCGCGGTGCCGCTGGTGCTGGTGCTCGGGCACGAGCGCTGCGGCGCGGTCGGCTCGGCCGTGGCGGCGCTGCACACCGGGGGTCACCTGCTGCGCGGTCGCCACCGGCACCACCATCAGGGCGCTGATCAGCAGCACCCCGACGGCCCGCATGGCGATGGTCACCGTCACCGCGGTGGCCACCGCGAGCAGCAGGTTGAGCGCCCGGACCGGCAGGCCGGAGACCCGCGCGTACTCCTCGTCGTGGCAGACCGCGAAGAGCGCCGGGCGCAGCGCCAGCATGGTCACCAGGATCGCCACGCCGAGCACCAGGATGGTGGTCAGGTCGGCCGTCGAGGTCGTGGTCAGCGACCCGAAGAGGTACGAGTTGAGCGACGCGCTGCTGGCGTGGGAGAGCCCGACCAGCATCACGCCACCGGCGATGCCGCCGTAGAAGAGCAGCGCCAGGGCCAGGTCGCCGGAGGTACGCCCGCGCGCGCGGACCAGCTCGATGGCGATCGCGCCGAGCGCGGCCGCGAGCACCGCCACCAGCACGGGGGAGCGGTTGAGCAGCAGTCCGGCGCCGACGCCGGTGAGCGCCACGTGCCCGATACCGTCGCCGATCAGCGCCATCCGCCGCTGCACCAGGTAGATGCCGAGCGCCGGGGCGGCCAGCCCGATGACCAGCGCGCCGACCAGCGCGCGGAGCATGAAGTCGTACTGGAAGAGGTCCATGTCAGATGCTCCTCCACAGCCCGGCGGGCTCCTCGTCGCAGTGCGGGTGCACGTGTTCGTGATCCGGGTCGGCGTGGTGGCCGGCCGGCTCGGGCACCGGACCGTCGTGGCAGACGCCGCCCTGGTGGACGACGACCGCCCGGCTGATCAGGGGGCGCAGCGGGCCGAGTTCGTGGGCCACCAGCAGCACCGTGCCGCCGCCGGCGAGGAAGCCGTCCAGTGCCGCGGCGAACGCCTCCTGGCTGGCCGCGTCCACCCCGGCGGTCGGCTCGTCCAGCACCAGCAGCTCCGGCTGGCCGGCCAGGGCCCGGGCGATCAGGGTGCGCTGCTGCTGCCCGCCGGAGAGGGTGGCCACTGGATCCCCGGCCCGGTCGGCGAGCCCCACCGCGCGCAGCGCCGCGGCGACCGCCTCGCGGTCGGCCCGGCCCGGCTGGCGCAGCACGCCCCGGCGGGCCAGCCGCCCGGACGCCACCACCTCGCCCACCGTGGCCGGTACGCCGCTGCCCGCGCCGAGCCGCTGCGGGACGTACCCGATGCGGTGCCACTGGCGGAAGCGGCGCTGCGGGGTGCCGAAGAGGGTGACCGACCCGGCGCCCAGCGGGACCAGGCCCAGCACGGCGCGGATCAGGGTGGACTTGCCGGAGCCGTTGGCGCCGAGCACGGCGACCACCTCGCCGGCGGTGACGGTGAGTGAGACGTCCCGCAGCACGGGCCGGGCGTCGTAGCCGACGGCCGCGTGTGCGACCTGGATCACGGGTGTCATGAGCAGTCCAAGGCGGTGCGCAGGGTCTGGAGGTTGGTCCGCATCGCCGAGAGGTAGTCCCCCTCGGCCGGCGGGCCCTCGATCGGGTCGAGCACGGCCGTCGTGGCGCCGACCTCCCGGGCCACGGTCTCGGCGACCTTCGGGCTGACCAGCGTCTCGAAGAAGATGGTGGTGGCCCCGTGCTCGTGGGCCTCCTTCGCCACCTCGGCGAGGCGGCGTGGGGCGGGCTCGCCCTCCGGGGCGAGGCCGGTGATGCCGACCTGTTCGAGTTGGTAGCGGGCGGCGAGATAGCCGAAGGCGGTGTGGCTGGTCACCATCTCCCGCCGCTGGCAGGCGCGCAGGCCCTGGGCGTAGTCGGCGTCCAGGGCCGCCAGGTCGGCGCGGAGCGCCCCGGCCCGGGCGGCGTAGTCGGCGGCGTGGCCGGGGTCGGCCCTGCCCAGCCGATCGGCGAGCCGGTCGCCGATGGTGGCCAGCCGGGTGGGGTCGAGCCAGACGTGCGGATCCTTGCCCCCGTGCTCCGGGTGGCCGGCCTCGCCGTCGTGCTCGTGGTCGGCCGCCGCCGCGTCCTGCAGCGGCTGCACGGTCGCCACGTCGAAGGCCCGGCCGCCGCCGTTCTGCGCGACCGCCTCGTCCACCGCCGGCTGGAAGCCGGAGAGGTAGACGATCAACTCCGCGTCGGCGACCTGGCCGACCTGGCGCGGGTGGAGTTCGAGGTCGTGCGGCTCGGCTCCGGGCTTGACCAGGTTGGTGACCGTGACCGCGTCGCCGCCGATCCGCTCGGCGAGGAACTGGAGCGGGTAGAACGCCGCCACCACGTCGACCCGGTCGGGGTCCCGTCCGCTGCCGTCACCAGCCGCGCAGCCGGCCACGGTGAGCAGGGCGGCGGTGGCGGCGGCGAGCAGGCGTGCGGCGGTGCGGACGGTCATGTGTCAACTGTCCGCGATAACGAAATTGATTGTCAAAAACGCATGATTGCATGTCAGCGCGGTGCGCGCCGGGTCAGAGCAGCTTGGCCAGCGCGATCGTGATCAACAGCGTGAGCATGACCAGCCGCGGCACCCGGGTGGCCGGCCGCTGCACCGCCCAGGTGACCGTCATCAGCCACACCAGCAGCCCGGCCAGCAGGAGCAGCAGCACGCCGCCCACGGCGCCGGGTGTGAAGAGCGCCACCAGCACCAGGACCAGCGCCGCCAGGAACACCGCCGTCGGGTTGACCCTGGCCAGCCGGGCCAGCAGGGGACTCTGCGTAGGCTGCATGCCACAGACTCTACGAGGAGGAAGCCGGTGCTGGTCACCAACCGGTTCGTGGTCGACACCGAGGTGGCGTCCGAATTCACCGAACGGGCGCACGCCGCGCTGGCCGCGCTCGCCGCCCGGCCCGGCTACCTGCGCGGCGAGCTGGTGCGGGCGTTGGACGACCCCACGCACTGGTGCCTGCTCACCGAGTGGGAGTCGGTCGGGGCGTACCGGCGGGCGCTCGGCGGGTTCGACGTCAAGGTCACCGCCGTGCCGCTGCTCGCCCAGTCCGTCGACGAGCCGTCCGCCTACGAGACGCTCGCCAGCGCCGCGCCCGGCGGGGAGATCGTCATCGTCGCCAGTGATCGGGCCGCAGGCCCTTACCGCTGAGGCCGGGGGCACTACCCTGGCGCGTATGACCGCTCCCGGGGCTGTCCCACCCCCACCGCCCGTGCCGTCCGGCGTCCCGCTGGTACCCGGGTCGCCGGCGGACCCCGGCGTCCCGACGCCGCCCGCCGGGCCGGGGGTCGCCCCGCCGTTCGCCGCCCCGCCCACCGAGGGCGGCCGGGCCCGGCTCTGGCTCGGGCTCGGCGTCGGCGCGCTCGCCGTGCTGCTCTGCTGCGGCGGCGGCGGCGCGGCCGTGGTCGGGCTGGCGGTGAGCAACGTCCAGGCCGTCGAGGAACAGGGCCGGGCGGTCACCGACGACTACTACCAGGCCCTGGTCCAGAAGGACTGGTCCAAGGCGTACGACCAGCTCTGCGACGACGCCCGGCGGCGCGAGTCGCGGCCGGAGTTCGAGCAGCGGGTGGCCACCGAGCCGCAGATCTCCGGCTACCGGGTCGGCAAGGTCGACACCCAGACGCTGACCGTGCCGGTGAACGTCACGCTCGCCGGCGGCAAGCAGGAGAACCAGACGGTGACCCTGGCGCCGGACCAGCAGACGGGCGGCATGGAGGTCTGCGGGGTGAGCTGACCCGGCCCCGGTATTCTGCTGGGCTCGGGACGTCGGTCGCCGTACCGTTGTCCCGGACCGTCCGGTTCCATCCACACACCCCCGCCGACCGCCAGCCGGCGTAGGAGGAAACATGCCAGCCGACCGTATCGACGCCGTCGTCAGCCTCGCCAAGCGCCGAGGCTTCGTCTTCCCCTCCAGCGAGATCTACGGGGGCACCCGATCGGCGTGGGACTACGGTCCGCTCGGCGTGGAGCTCAAGGAGAACGTCCGCCGGCAGTGGTGGAAGACCATGGTCCAGCAGCGCGACGACGTCGTCGGCCTGGACTCCGCGGTCATCCTGGCCCGCCAGGTCTGGGCGGCCAGCGGCCACATCGCCGAGTTCGTCGACCCGCTGACCGAGTGCCAGTCCTGCCACAAGCGGTTCCGCGCCGACCACCTCGAGGAGGCGTACGAGGCCAAGCACGGCCGGCCGCCGACCTCGCTGTCGGAGCTCAACTGCCCGAACTGCGGCAACAAGGGCACCTTCACCGAGCCGAAGATGTTCAACGGCCTGATGAAGACCTACCTGGGCCCGGTGGAGAGCGAGGAGGGCCTGCACTACCTGCGCCCGGAGACCGCCCAGGGCATCTTCGTCAACTACAAGAACGTGGAGACCGTCGCCCGCAAGAAGCCGCCGTTCGGCATCGCGCAGACGGGCAAGTCGTTCCGCAACGAGATCACCCCGGGCAACTTCATCTTCCGGACGCGCGAGTTCGAGCAGATGGAGATGGAGTTCTTCGTCGAGCCGGGCACCGACGAGAAGTGGCACGAGTACTGGCTCCAGGAGCGCTGGAACTGGTACCTCGACCTGGGCCTCTCCGCGGACAACCTGCGCTTCTACGAGCACCCCAAGGAGAAGCTCTCCCACTACTCCAAGCGCACGGTCGACATCGAGTACCGGTTCCAGTTCGGCGGCACCGAGTTCGCCGAGCTGGAGGGCATCGCCAACCGCACCGACTTCGACCTGTCCACGCACAGCAAGCACTCCGGCGTCGACCTGTCGTACTTCGACCAGACCAAGGGCGAGCGCTGGATGCCGTACGTGATCGAGCCGGCCGCCGGCCTCACCCGCGCGGTGCTCGCCTTCCTGCTCGAGGCGTACGACGAGGACGAGGCGCCGAACACCAAGGGCGGGGTCGACAAGCGGACCGTCATGCGGTTCGACCCGCGGCTGGCCCCGGTCAAGGTGGCGGTGCTGCCGCTGTCCCGCAACGAGGCCCTCTCGCCCAAGGCCAAGCAGCTCGCCGCCGACCTGCGCAAGCGCTGGGTGGTCGAGTTCGACGACTCCCAGGCCATCGGCCGCCGCTACCGCCGGCAGGACGAGATCGGTACGCCGTTCTGCGTGACCGTCGACTTCGACACGCTGGACGACAACGCGGTGACCGTGCGGAACCGGGACACCATGGCCCAGGAGCGCGTCTCCCTGGACCAGGTCGAGCGCTACCTCATCGAGCGCCTCCCCGGCTGCTGAGCTGGTCACGGGGCCCCGGCCGGGCAGGCCGGGGCCCCGTACACTTGTCCGGTGACCGCCTCGACCCTGCCCGCGCTGCGGCCGTTGAACCTCGGGCCGCATCAGGTGTGGCCGCCGGTGGTGCTCGCGCCGATGGCCGGGATCACCAACGTCGGCTTCCGGCGGCTCTGCCGGGAGCAGGGCGGCGGCATCTACGTCTGCGAGATGATCACCACCCGGGCGCTGGTCGAGCGGAACCCCAAGACGCTCCGCATGATCGCGTTCGGGGCGGAGGAGCAACCGCGCAGCCTCCAGCTCTACGGCACCGACCCGGAGATCACCGCCGCCGCCGTGCGGATCGTGGTCGAGCGGGATCTCGCCGACCACATCGACCTGAACTTCGGCTGCCCGGTCCCCAAGGTCACCCGGCGCGGCGGCGGGTCGGCCCTGCCGTGGCGGCGCCGGCTCTTCGCCCGGCTGGTCAAGGCCGCGGTGGACGCCGCGTCGCCCGCCGGGGTGCCGGTCACCGTGAAGATGCGCAAGGGCATCGACGACGACCACCTGACGTACGTCGAGGCCGGGCTGGCAGCCCAGGATGCCGGGGTGGCGGCGGTCGCCCTGCACGGGCGTACGGCCGCGCAGCGCTACTCGGGCACCGCCGACTGGGACGCCATCGCCACCCTGAAGCAGGCGCTCGATGTGCCGGTGCTCGGCAACGGCGACATCTGGGAGGCCGACGACGCGCTCCGGATGGTCGCCCACACCGGCGTCGACGGCGTGGTGATCGGGCGGGGCTGTCTGGGCCGGCCGTGGCTCTTCGCCGACCTGGAGGCCGCCTTCAACGGCCGGACCGAGCGGCGGCTGCCCACCCTCGGCGAGGTGGCGGTCACCATGCGGCGGCACGCCGAACTGCTGGTGGACCAGTTCGTGGCCGGAGCCCGCAACCCGGCCCGGGGCGAGCGCGACGGCTGCACCGACTTCCGCAAGCACGTCGCCTGGTATCTCAAGGGCTTCCCGATCGGCAGCGAGCTGCGCCGCTCACTCGCGATGATCGACAGCCTGGCCCAGCTCGACGACCTGCTCGGCAAGCTCGACCCGACCGTGCCGTTCCCGGTGGAGAACCTGGGCCAGCCGCGCGGCCGGACCAACTCCCCGGGCAAGGTCTTCCTGCCCGACGGCTGGCTGGCCAGCCGCGACGACGACACGGTGCCCGACGGCGCCGAGCTGGACGACTCCGGCGGCTGAGATGCCGAAAGGGCCCGACCCCCGTGGGGGTCGGGCCCTTTCGCGTGTTGCTCGGATCGTCAGGAGGCGCTGTAGCCGCGGGTGGC
>NZ_JBSGJR010000095.1:0-15449 GCF_053605645.1 Micromonospora sp. NPDC003776 | reverse complement strand
CCCCGCTGTCGCCCAGCTCGACGATCGCGAAGTTCCTGGACCGCAACGGGCCGGGGGGGAAGTGACGACGGGTCGGTCACCGGCGGGCCGGGTGGTTGCCGCCACCCGGGTACGCCGGTGCCGTCCGTCGTCGGGATGTGCTGGACCGGGATCTCCGGCTCACCGGGCGGCGGGCCGTACGGCGGGGCGGGGTCCCGCGGCCGGTCGCCCTGGGCTGCGGCGGCCCGGGTCGCGGCCGCCTGGCGGGCGCCCGCGACGAGGGCCACGGCGGCCAGCAGGCTGGCCGCGATGGAGGTGATCAGCAGCGGGCTGGACCCACCGGCCAGCCCGGCCACCAGGAGCACGACCGCGGCGAGGATGAGCAGGATGCTGGCGACTATCACGGCTCACCCCCGCCGCGTCGTGTGAGTCTGCGTCGCCGGCGGCCGTCCGGGGACGACCGCCGACGGCGGGATCAGCGACCGGGCTCGAGCGAGTTCGAGCGGCCGCCGCCGTACGAGCCGGAGAGGCCGGCGGTGGCGAGGCCGTTGCTGCCCCCGCCGGAGCGGTTGCCCTCGACGCGGGTCATCTCGGCCTCCAGGCCCTGACCGCGGCCGTCGAGGTCGCGCAGCTGGCTCTCCAGGTAGGCCTTGAGGCGGGTGCGGTACTCGCGCTCGAACTGCTTGAGCTCCTCGATGTGCTTCTGCAGCGCGGTGCGCTTGGCGTCCAGGCCGCCCATGGCCTCCTGGTGCCGCTGGCGGGCGTCCCGCTCGAGGGCGTCGGCCTTGGCGCGGGCCTCGCGGGTGACCTCCTCCGCCTTGGACCGGGCCTCGGAGAGCAGCGTGTCGGCTTCGCGGCGGGCGTCCGACACGTGGTCGTCGGCCGTGCGCTGGGCCATCATCAGCACCCGCAGCGCCTGCTGCTCGCCGTCGGCGCCGGCGGCCACCGGGCCACCCTGGGCGCGGACCTGCTCCAGCTCGGCCTGCATCGCCCGGGCGGCCTGCTCGGCGGCCACCTTGTCGCGCTGCACCCGGTCGAGCTGGGCCTTGACGTCGTTGAGCTCCGCCGCGAGGCGGGCGTCGCCACCGGGGCCGGCGGGGGCGCCCCCACGGCCACCCCGCTCCACCTGGGCGCGCAGCTCGTTGTTCTCCTCGATCAGACGGGCGAGCTCGCGCTCGACCTCGTCCAGGAAGGCGTCGACCTCCTCCTCGTCATAGCCCCGCTTACCGATCGGCGGCTTTTTGAAGGCGACGTTGTGGACGTCGGCCGGGGTCAGCGGCATCGAAACTCCTCGGGTCAGTTGCGGCCGCGAAAGCGCGCTGGTCAGGCAAAAGCAAAGATCAGCGGCGTTAACACAAACCTCATCAGCACGAACAGGATAACCAGGAGCACAAGAGAGGCCAGGTCGACGCTCACGCTACCAATTCGCAGTGGTGGGATCACACGCCTCAACGCGCGCAGGGGCGGATCAGTGACGCTCCACACCGATTCCAATGCCGCCGACGCTCCCCGTCCCGGTTGCCAGCGGCGACCATAGGCCAGAACCGCGCCGAGGACAAATCGGGCCAACAGCACAATCAGGAACAGGAACAAGGCCAGGTAGAGCACCTGGAACAGGATCGACAACACGGCAGGCGACGTCCCTCGGTCGAGCGGGCTAGCTCAGGCTGAAAAAGCCGCCCTCAGCGATCTTGGCCTTGTCCTCCGCGGTGACCTGGACGTTGGCCGGTGAGAGCAGGAACACCCGGTTGGTCACGCGCTCGATCGTACCCCGCAGCCCGAACGCGAGCCCGGCGGCGAAGTCCACCAGCCGGCGGGCGTCCGCCTCGTCCATCTCGGTGAGGTTGATGATCACCGGCACCCCGTCGCGGAAGTGCTCCCCGATGGTGCGCGCCTCGCGGTACGTCGTCGGGTGCAGGGTGGTGATCTGGTAGCGCTGCTCGTCCTCGGCGGCCACCGCCCGCTCCCGGGGCTGGACCTGCGGCGCGAGCGCCAGGTTGTCCCGCGTGTGGTAGGTCAGCGCGCCGGAGGTCTCGCCGGCCCCGGACCGGGTGATCGACCGGACGCTGGACCGCTCGGCCCGCTCCGGGCGCTCCACCTCGGACCGCTCGCTCTCGGCGAGCCGGCTCGAGGCGCGCTCGGTCAGCCGACCCCGGTCACCCACCCGGGTACGGCTCGCCGGCGGCTCCTCGGACTCCTCGTCCTCCTCGTCGGCGAACTCCTCCGCGTACCGGCTCGACCGGTAGCGCGAGTCGCGGTAGCCGCCCTTGTCGTAGCCACCGTCCTCGTAGGCCCGCTCGTCATCCTCCTCGACGAGTCCGAGCCAGACCCCCGCCTTGCGCAGTGCACCCATCCCCGCGCCCTTCCGTCCGCCGTGCGGCACGCGCCCCCGTGCCGTGTCGCTTGATCACGAGTGGACAACAGATGCCCATCGGACCGGATCGGCAATCCCCTGGCGAGCGATTCGCGGTCCGCCCGCCACGGCCCCCGGCTACGGGAACGCCGTTCCTGAACAACACTGATGTAATTTGCTTCTTTCGCGGTCAGGCTACCGCAGCGTGGGGCGCATTCCGAGCAACGCGCTGCCGACGCGGACATGTGTCGCGCCGTACCCGATCGCGATTTCCAGATCCCCGCTCATCCCCGCGGAGAGCACGGTCGCCTCCGGGAACCGCGCGCGGAACCCCTGCACCACCTCGGCCAGCCGGGCGAAGGCCCGTTCCGGCTCCCAGCCCAGCGGCGCCACCGCCATCAGGCCGCCCAGCCGCAGCGCGCCCGCCCCGGCCACCGCCTCGGCCACCCGGTCGAGCCCGCGGTCCGGGTCCGCCGAGTCCGGCAGCGCCCCGCCACGGGCCGGGTCACCGTCGATGCTGACCTGCACCAGCACCTCCAGCGGCCGGTCCCGGGCGGCGGCCGCTGCAACGTCCAGGGCCCCGGCCAGCCGCACGCTGTCGACCGACTGGACCACGTCGGCGTACCGGACCACCGAGCGGCACTTGTTGCGCTGCAGCTGCCCGATGAAGTGCCAGCGCGGGCTGGCTCCGGCGGCGGCCGCCTCGGCGGCCTTCGGCGCCGCCTCCTGGTCGCGGTTCTCGCCGACGTCGGTCACGCCGAGGCCGGCCAGCGCGACCACGTCGCCGGCCGGGTACGTCTTGGTGACCGCGACCAGGGTGACCTCACCCCGGTCCCGGCCGGCCGCGACGCAGGCGTCGGCGATCCGGGCGCGTACCCGGGCGAGCCCGGCCGCGAGCTCGGCGCGACGATCGGGTCGCACCGTGGCGGAAATGTCGGTCATCGGCGCGACTCAGGACCCGTTCTTGAGGAAGTCGGGCACGTCCACGTCGTCGAAGAGCACCCGGCGCGGCGCCTGCTGCGGAGGCGGCATGGTGGCCGGCGGCGCGACCGGCGGATTCGGCTGCGCCGGCTGGTTCTGGTTGCTCTTGCGGGGCGCGTCGGCCGCCTTGTACGCCGGCATGCCCCCGTCGAAGCCGGCGGCGATCACGGTCACCCGCACCTCGTCGCCGAGCGCGTCGTCGATGACCGCGCCGAAGATGATGTTGGCCTCCGGGTGGGCCGCGTCGGTGACCAGCTGCGCGGCGTCGTTGATCTCGAACAGGCCCAGGTCGGAGCCGCCGGCAATGGAGAGCAGCACGCCGCGCGCGCCGTCCATGCTCTGCTCGAGCAGCGGGCTGGAGATGGCCGCCTCGGCCGCCTCGACGGCGCGGTTCTCGCCCCGGGCGCTGCCGATGCCCATCAGCGCGCTGCCGGCACCGCTCATCACGCTCTTGACATCGGCGAAGTCCAGGTTGATCAGACCCGGCGTGGTGATCAGGTCGGTGATGCCCTGGACACCGGAGAGGAGCACCTGGTCGGCGGTCCGGAAGGCGTCCATCATGGAGATGTTGCGGTCGCCGAGGGCGAGCAGCCGGTCATTGGGGATCACGATGAGCGTGTCGCACTGGTTGCGCAGCTCCTCGATGCCCGACTCGGCCTGCACCTGGCGACGCTTGCCCTCGAACGAGAACGGCCGGGTGACCACACCGATGGTGAGCGCGCCGAGCTTGCGGGCGATGTTCGCCACCACGGGCGCGCCGCCGGTGCCGGTGCCGCCGCCCTCGCCGCAGGTCACGAAGACCATGTCGGCGCCCTTGAGCACCTCCTCGATCTCGTCGCGGTGGTCCTCGGCGGCGTTCTTGCCGACGTCGGGGTTGGCCCCCGCGCCCAGTCCGCGGGTCAGCTCCCGGCCGACGTCGAGCTTGACGTCGGCGTCGCTCATCAGCAGCGCCTGCGCGTCGGTGTTGATCGCGATGAACTCGACGCCCTTGAGCCCAACCTCGATCATCCGGTTGACGGCGTTGACGCCGCCGCCCCCGATGCCGACGACCTTGATGACCGCCAGGTAGTTGTGCGGAGGTGTCATCTCCGGTCCTTTCCCCTCGAGATTGGCATGGGCCGACCCCACACGGCTTGGCCAGACCAGCGGCAGAGCATTGCCCCACGGGTCCCGCGGTTGAAACCCTCACCCTCTACTAGAGGCTTAGGGCTATGTCAACCACTGATCTCTTCGGGGCAACGTATGCGCCGCCGCGCGATGAGCCAAGGACCTTTCCGGCGTGTCGCCGGCCGGAGCGGGCCGGGTCACGTTCGCTGACCGGCGGATCACTGGTAGGTGACCACGTCCGGGGCGCTCACGTCGATCGTGTCGGCCTTCCGACCGAGCAGGGCGGTGGCCACGTCGGACTTCTTCGGGCCCTGGGTCGCGTCGCCCCAGAACACCGTCCGGTCGCCCCGCAGCCGCAGGGTGATCCGGGCCAGCCCGGCCACGTCCACGGAGACCAGCTCGGCCCGCAGCCGGGGACTGAGCGCGGCGAGCACCGCCAGGCCGGCGCGGGTGCCCGGGTCGTCCGGCGCGGGCCGACCCACCCGGATCACCGGCAGCCCGTCGGGCGCGCGGGGCAGGTCCTGGAAGACCACCCCACCCCGGTCGACCACGGCGAACCGCTCCCCCTGCGGCACGGCGGCCACCGGCGTCCGCTCCACCACCCGGATCACCAGCGTCCCCGGCCAGTCCCGCGCCACGGTGGCCCGCTCGACCGGGGCGAGCCGGCCGACCCGGCGGGCGGTCGCGGCGAGGTCCACCCGGGCCAGCGGCGCGTCGTCCGCCACCGCGGCGGCCTCGCGGACCTCGACCGGGGTGACCAGCTTCGCGCCGACCACCCGGACCTCCCGGACGCCGAACAGGCCGGTGCCGAGCACGGTCCAGGCGATCAACCCGGCCAGCGCCAGCACGCCGGCGGCCACCGCCCAGGGCAGCGCCGCGCGCATCCGGCGCTGCCGGGCCCGGGCCATGAACCGCCGGGTGGACGGCGGAACGGCGTCCGCGCCCGCCCGGACCAGCTGCCACTGGCGGACCGGGTTGCGCCGGCCGACCCCGCCGTCCTGGCCGCGGGTCCGGCCCCGGGCCGGTCCGGGGCTCATCCGGCCGGGGTGGCCGCGCCGTCCGGGCCGACACCGGTGCCGATCGCCGCCGCGCCGCCCGGCTCGCCGGTACGGGCCAGCAGGGCGTCGATCAGCTGGTCGCCCATCAGCGAGATCGGCGGCGCGCCCATGGTCACCACCACGTCGCCCGGCCGGGCCCGGCGGGCCACCTCGGCCGGCACGTCGTCCCACGCCTCGACGAAGACCTTCCGCTCGGCGGGCAGCGGCACCGCCTCGATCAGCGCCGCCGCGCCCTCGCCGGGCTGGCGCAGCTCGCCCGGCCCGAAGACCTCCAGCAGCACCAGCTCGTCGGCGATGGCCAGGGCGGCGGCGATCTCCGCCTGCAGGTCCCGGGTCCGGTAGAGCCGGTAGGGCTGGAAGACCACGATCAGCCGGCCCTCGCCGGCCACCTCGCGCAGCGTCTGCAGGGCCAGGGTCATCGACGTCGGGTGGTACGCGTACTCGTCGTAGACCAGCACGCCGTCGGCCACGCCCTTGCGCTCGAACCGCCGGCGCACCCCGGGGAACGCGCCGAGCGCCGCCTCGGCCGCCGTGACCGGCAGCCCCAGCAGGTACGCGGTGAGCACCGCGGCGGCGCTGTTGAGCGCCATGTGCCGCCCCGGGACCGGCATCCGGATCTCGCCCAGCGACCGGCCCTCGATCGCGGCCAGGTAGCGCACCCCCTGCGCGGAGGAGACCATGTCGCTCAGCCGCAGGTCGGCGTCGGGCGACTCACCGTACGTCCAGACCCGGCGCCCCTCGGCGCGCAGCGTCTCGGCCAGCCGCCGGCCGCCCGCGTCGTCGGCGCAGGTGATGACGAACCCCTCGGGGTCGGTGAGCCGGGCGAAGTCGGCGAAGGCGGCCTCCAGGGTGGCCAGGTCGCCGTACGTGTTGAGATGGTCCGCCTCGATGTTCGTGATGACCGAGACGAACGGCCGGTAGATGAGGAAAGAGCGGTCGCTCTCGTCCGCCTCGACCACGAAGTGCTCGCCGGTGCCGTGGTGCGCGCCGGAGCCGACTTCGGAGATCTCCCCGCCGATCACGAAGGACGGGTCGGTGCCGGCCTGCTGGAGCACCATGGTGACCATCGAGGTGGTGGTGGTCTTGCCGTGCGTGCCGGCGACCGCCACCGTCCGCCGGCCGGTCATCGCGGCGGCCAGGGCCTCGGAGCGGTGCAGCAGCCGCAGGCCGCGTCGGCGCGCCTCGGCCATCTCCAGGTGGTCCTGCGGGATGGCCGAGGAGTAGACCACGGTGTCCACGCCGTCGAGGTTCGACGCCTCGTGGCTCATGTGGATGGTGCCGCCCAGCGCCCGCAGGCCGGCCAGCGACGGCCACTCCCGCAGCTCGCTGCCGGAGACCGGCAGGCCGCGGGTGAGGAAGAGCCGGGCCAGGCCGCTCATGCCGACGCCGCCCACCCCGATCAGGTGGATCCGGCCCAGGTCCTCCGCGGTCATCGTGCCGGCGGGGGTGAACTGCGCGGTGTTCATGAGACGTACCTTCCCGTCGCGGCGGCCGGCATCAGCGGCTCACCGCCTCGTAGACGAAGTTCAGCAGGGCGACGTCGCCGTCGCGGCGGCCGTACGCGGCCGCGGCGGCACCCATCGCGGCGAGCCGCTGCGGGTCCCGGATCAGCGGGATCACCGTGCGCTCCAGCCAGTCCGGGGTGAGCTCGGCGTCGTCGACGAGCAGCCCGCCACCGGCCTCGACCACGGGCAGCGCGTTGCGCTTCTGCTCCTGGTTGCTGTGCGGGTACGGCACGTAGATGGTGGGCAGGCCGATGGCGGCCACCTCGGCGCAGGTCATCGCCCCGCCCCGGCCCAGCATCAGGTCGGCGGCGGCGTAACCCAGCTCCATCTCGGACAGGTAGGGCAGGGTCACGTACGGCACCGGCAGGTCGGTGGGGACGGAGACCGGCTCGTTGCGGGCGCCGATCACGTGCAGCACCTGCACGCCGTTGCGGGCCAGCTCCTTGGCCGCCCCGGAGACGGCCAGGTTGATCGAGCGGGCGCCCTGGGAGCCACCGGCGACGAAGAGCACCGGCAGGTCGGGGCGGAGTCCGAAGTGGGCCCGGGCGGCGTCCCGCATCGCGGCCCGGTCCAGGCCGGCGATGCCCCGGCGCAGCGGCACGCCGACCACCCGGGCGTCGCGCAGCGACTCGGCCTGCACCGGCTGGTGCGGGAAGCCGACCGCGACGTGCTTGGTGAACTTCATGCCGAGCCGGTTGGCCACCCCCGGCGGCACGTTCACCTCGTGAATGACGATCGGCAGCTCGCGCCGCCAGGCGGCCAGGTAGCCGGGGACGGAGACGTACCCGCCGAAGCCGACCACCACCTCGGCCTGCACCTCGTCGATCACCTTGCCCGCCGCGCGGGCCGCCTTCCACATCCGGTCCGGGGTGCGGACCAGGCTCATGTTGACCGAGCGGGGCAGCTGATAGGCGGGGATCTGGCGCAGGTCGTAGCCAGCCGGCGGGATCAGCTCGTTCTCCAGGCCCTTGGGTGTGCCCAGGCAGGTGATCCGGACGCTGGGGTCGTGTCGGCGCAGGCAGTCGGCGAAGGCGAGCAACGGGTAGATGTGCCCGCCCGTACCCCCTCCGCAGAGCACCACCGAACGCAGCGGACCCATCAGCGCCTCCTCTCGCTCGCCGCGCCGACGCGCGTCCGGCCGGGCCGGGCGCCGCGGGTCGCGGCCTGGTCGTCCTCCCGCCGCGTCCGGGACCGGGGTACGGACCCGCGGTCCGCCCCGGGTGGCGCCGGCCGGCGGCGCCGGCCGGGAAGCGGCGGCAACGGGGCCCAGACTAGTCGGACCCATCGGGCGGGCGGACGGGCGTGCAGGGCTCGGGCCGCGTCCGGCTCGGCCCGGGCGAAGGAGGCGAGCATCCCGACCGCGGCCAGGGTCACCACCAGGGCGCTGCCGCCGTCGGAGATGAACGGCAGCGGTACGCCGGTCAGCGGCAGCAGCCCGGTCACCCCACCGATGTTGATCACGGCCTGGCCGACCAGCCAGGCGGTGACCCCGGCGGCGGCGAGCCGGCGGAACGGGTCCTCCACCCGCCGGGCGATGCGCAGCCCGCTGTACGCCAGCACGGCGAA
The DNA here is from genome assembly GCF_053605645.1 of Micromonospora sp. NPDC003776. Classification (NCBI taxonomy): domain Bacteria; kingdom Bacillati; phylum Actinomycetota; class Actinomycetes; order Micromonosporales; family Micromonosporaceae; genus Micromonospora; species Micromonospora sp. NPDC003776. The sequence continues at coordinate 6,900 of NZ_JBSGJR010000095.1, read as the reverse complement.
GAGGACCAGCACCACGGTGCAGCCGACCACACCGAGCTCCTCCGCGATGATCGCGAAGATGAAGTCGTTGTGAGCCTCGGGCAGCCAGTTCCACTTCAGCGTGCTCTTGCCCAGCCCGACGCCGAACCAACCGCCGTGCTGCACCGCGTACCGGGCCTGGACGAGCTGGTAGCAGCCCTCCAGCTGCTCCTGGAAGCAGGTCTTCGGGTCGGGCGGGTTGAGGAACGAGGTGAGCCGGGTCAGCCGGTAGTTGTCGGCGTCCCGGGCGCCGGAGCCGGCGCCCAGGGAGGCGGCGGCCACCAGCAGGCCGACGCCGGCCAGGCCGACCGCGGAGAGCGCGGCGAAGACCTGCAACCGGACGCCGGCCGCCCAGAGCATCCCGACCACCAGCGCGAGCAGGCAGAGCATGCTGCCCAGGTCGTTGTAGCCGACCAGCACGAAGAGCAGGCCGACCACCGGGAAGAGCGGGGTGGCCAGTTCCTTCCACCAGCCCAGCGCGGCGCCCTTGCGGGCCAGCACGTGCGCGCCCCAGAGCACCAGCGCGAACTTGGCCACCTCGACCGGCTGGATCGAGATCGGCCCGAGGTAGAGCCAGAGCAGCCGGGCCTTGAGCGGACCGATCGAATCGACCCGGAACAGCGCCTCCAGCGCGACCAGCAGGTTGAGGACCAGCAGCAGCACCACGGCCACGCCCAGGAAGGGCCGGCTCACCGCGCGGAAGGTGCGGGCGGGCAGCCGCTGGCAGGCCCAGAACGCGCCGATGCCGATCACCGCGAAGACGGTCTGCTTGGTCAGCGACGCGGAGGCGTCCCCGTCCTGCGCGAAGTCCCGGACGCTGGTCGCCGAGAAGACCATGGTCAGGCCGATGAGCAGCAGCAGGCCGGCGCTGGAGAGCAGCAGGTAGTAGGAGGCCAGCGGCCGGGCCAGCAGGCCGCGCAGCGCGGCCAGCCCGCCGGCGGCGTCCAGCCCCAGCAGCGGGGCCGGCGGGTCGGCCGGCCGGGTCGCGGCGGGCGGCCGCCGGGTCGGCGTGTCGGTGGTGCCCTCGGTGTCTCGTCCCTCCCCCACGTGCCCATCATGCTGGCTGCGCCCGCCCGCCCGTGGCGCAACCGCCCGGGTCGGCGTGTCGGAACGCGGAAGAGGGCCCCCCGGTGACACCCGGGGGACCCTCCGTCACGAATGGGATCAGGTGACCGCGGCGAGGAACTCGCTGTAGAAGAGGCCGAGCCCGATGGCCACGCCGATGCCGGCGATGATCCAGAACCGGACCACGATGTTGACCTCGCTCCAGCCGGCCAGCTCGAAGTGGTGCTGCAGCGGCGACATCCGGAACACCCGTTTGCCGGTGGTCCGGAACGAGATGATCTGGATCACCACGGACATCGTGATGATCACGAACAGGCCGCCCAGGATCGGCAGCAGCAGGATGGTCCGGGTGGACATCGCCATGCCGGCGATCAGGCCGCCCAGACCCAGCGCGCCGGTGTCGCCCATGAAGATCCGGGCCGGCGAGGTGTTCCACCAGAGGAAGCCGACGCAGGCCCCGGCCGCGGCCCCGGCGATCAGCGCGATCTCCAGCGGGTCCCGGACGGTGTAGCAGTACGCCTCGGTGTAGTTCGGGTCGGCGCACCAGTGCCGGTACTGCCAGAAGGCGATCAGCCCGTACGCGCCGAGCACCATCACCGACGCGCCGGTGGCCAGGCCGTCCAAGCCGTCGGTGAGGTTCACCCCGTTGGTCGCCGCCATCACCACCATGATGATCACGATGACCGCGCCGACCTTGCCGATCTCCAGCGCCGGGATGTCCCGGATGAAGCTCAGCGTGGTGCTGCCGACGGTCTCGGTGTTGGTCTGGTTGCCGGCCGGGCCGTACATGTTGCTGGGGAAGTAGAGCGCCACGACGCCGAAGATCGCGCCGACCAGGATCTGGCCGGCGAGCTTGCCCCGCTTGTTCAGGCCGCCGCTGTGCCGCTTGCGGACCTTGAGGAAGTCGTCGATGAAGCCGACCGCCCCGGAGAACACCATCAGCCCCAGCAGCACCAGCGCCGTGATGGTCGGCTCGACCTGGGCGATCTGCGCCTCCGGCAGGGTGGTCAGCGCCAGGTGGCCGGCCACGTACGCGATGACCGTGGCCAGGATGAAGACCACGCCGCCCATCGTCGGCGTGCCCTTCTTGCCCTGGTGCATGGCCGGGCCCTCGGCCCGGATCGGCTGGCCGGCCTTGAGGCGGGTGAACACCTTGATCGCGATCGGGGTGCAGAACAGTGAGATCAGGAAGGCGACCCCGATGGCGACGATGACCGCCCTCATCGAGTGACCTTCTCCCCGGTGGCCTCGCGCAGCGCGTCGGCCACCTCCCAGGTGCGGTACCGGGAGCCCTTCACCAGCACCACGTCGCCCGGACGTAGCTCGCTCCGCAGCACCTCGACGGCCGCCGCCTGATCGGTGAGCAGCACCGACTCTCCTCCCCAGTTACCTACCGCTGTCGCGCCTTCGTGGATCGGCGCCGCCGGCTCGCCCACCACGAGCAGCCGGTCGATGCCCAGCTCGGCCGCGAGCCGGCCGACCTGCTGGTGCCCCTCCGTCTCGAAGTCGCCCAACTCGGCCATGTAGCCGAGCACCGCGACGGTACGCCCCGTCCCGCGCATGCTCGCCAGCGCCCGCAGCGCGACCGCCATCGAGGCCGGGTTCGCGTTGTACGAGTCGTCGATCACGGTGACCCCGTCGGCGCGTTCGAAGACGTCCATCCGGCGGGTGGAGACCAGGCCCAGCTCGCCCAGCGCGGCGGCCAGCTCGGCCAGCGGCATCCCCAGCTCGCGGGCGACCGCCGCGGCGGCGAGCGAGTTGGACACCTGGTGCCGGCCGGTCAGCCCGAGCCGCACCGGCGCGCTCCCCTCCGGGGTCACCAGCGTGTACGACGGGCGCCCCCGCCCGTCGACCGTCACGTCCACCGCCCGCACGTCGGCCCGCTCCGACTCGCCGTACCGGACCACCCGGGCCCGCGTCCGGGTCGCCATCGCGTCGACCAGCGGGTCGTCGGCGTTGAGCACGGCCAGCCCGTCGTCGGGCAGCGCCTCGACCAGCTCCCCCTTGGCCAGGGCGATGGTCTCCACCGAGCCGAACTCGCCGATGTGCGCCACCCCGACGTTGAGCACCACGGAGATCCGCGGCGGCACCACGTCGCACAGGTAACGGATGTGACCCACCCCGCGGGCGCCCTTCTCCATCACCAGGTAGCGGGTCTCCGGGCCGGCCTGCAGCGCGGTGTACGGGTGGCCCAGCTCGTTGTTGAACGAGCCGGGCGGCGCCACGGTCGGGCCGAGCCGGACGGCCAGCTGGGCGATCAGGTCCTTGGTGGTGGTCTTGCCGGAGGAGCCGGTCAGCCCGATCACGGTCAGCCCGGGCAGCCGGTCGACCACCGCGCGGGCCAGCCGGCCCATCGCGTCGAGCGCGTCGGCGACCAGCACCATCGGCACGCCGGGCACCTCCCGGGTGCCGAGCACGGCCACCGCGCCCGACTGCACCGCGCCGGCGGCGTAGTCGTGCCCGTCCACCTGCTCGCCGGGGAAGGCCACGAAGAGCCCCCCGGGGGCGACCTTGCGGGAGTCGAACTCCACCGTGCCGGTGACCCGGGCGTCCGGGTCGGCGGCCACCAGCCGCCCGCCGACGGCCGCCGCGACCTCGGCCAGGCTCAGCGGGATCATCGCTGCCCCACCAGGTCGCCGAAGCGGGCGCGCAGCGCCTCCGCCAGCTCCACCCGGTCGTCGAACGGCAGCACCTCGCCGTTGATCTCCTGGCCGCGTTCCTGCCCCTTGCCCAGCAGCGCCACCACGTCCCCCGGTTCGGCCAACCGGACCGCCTCCTCGATCGCGGCCCGCCGGCCGGGCACCTCGATGATCCGCGCGGCGGCGGTCGCCGCGTACGCGCCGGCCAGCACCTCGGCCCGGATCGCGGCCGGGTCCTCGGTGCGCGGGTTGTCGTCGGTCACCAGCACCACGTCGGCGCCCTCCGCCGCGGCGGCCCCCATGATCGGCCGCTTGCCCCGGTCCCGGTCGCCGCCGGCGCCCACCACGCAGATCAGCCGGCCGGCGGTCAGCCCCCGCAGCGCCGCCAGGACCGCCTCGATGGCGTTCGCCTTGTGCGCGTAGTCGACCACGCCCCGGACCGGCGCGTCGCCGCTGACCAGCTCCAGCCGGCCCGGCACGCCGCCGCAGGCGGCCACCCCGGCGGCGGCCGTGGCCGGTTCCACCCGGGCGGCCACCAGGATCGCGATGGCGAGCAGCGCGTTGGCCACGTTGTGCCGGCCGGGCAGCGCCACCCCGGTGGGCAGGGTCACCCCGCCCGGGCCGTGCACGGTGAAGCGCTGGGTGTAGCCCTCGCCGTCGACCCCGTCGGCCCACCAGGTGGCGGTCGGGTCGCCGGCCGCCGAGTAGGTGACGGTCGCCGGCTTGAGCAGCGGCCGCAGCGCCCGGTCGTCGTGGTTGAGCACCTCGACCCGGCAGCGCCCGTCGAAGAGCTTCGCCTTGGCCGCGAAGTAGTCTGCCTCGTCGGCGTGGAAGTCCAGATGGTCGGAGCCGAAGTTGGTGTAGCCGCCGACGGTGAACCGCACCCCGCCGACCCGGCCCATGGCCAGCGCGTGGCTGGACACCTCCATGACCACCGCGTCGACCCCGTGCTCCCGGGCCACGGCCAGCATGGCGTGCAGGTCGGTCGCCTCGGGGGTGGTCCGCACGCTGTCGATCACCAGGTCGCCGAGCCGGGTCTCCACCGTGCCGATCAGGCCGGTGGTGTGCCCGGCCGCGCGCAGCCCGGACTCGATCAGGTAGCTGGTGGAGGTCTTGCCGGCGGTGCCGGTCACGCCGATCACCAGCAGGCCGGCGGTCGGATCGCCGTAGACGGTCGCGGCGACGTCGCCGAGCACCGCCCGGGGGTCGTCGACCACCAGCACCGGCAGGCCCGCCGCGGCGGCGAGCGCGACGCCGGCCGGGTCGGTGAGCACGGCCACCGCGCCGGCCTCGGCCGCGCCGGCGGCGAACTCCGCGCCGTGTCGGCGGGCGCCGGGCAGGGCCGCGTACAGGTCGCCGGGGCGGACCTCCTGGCTGGCGTGGGTCACCCCGGTGACCGCCACCTCGGCCGCCCCCGCGGGCGGGGTGGCCGCCACCCGGGCGGCGAGGTCGCCGAGCCGGACGGGATTCACGGTACGGGGACGTGGATTGCCGGACACGGCGTCAGACCCTACCCGGTCGTCCGGTTCCGACCGCACAGCCGCCCCGGTGGTTCGTCGCCACTCACCGATGATGTCCCGCCGTCCCCGCTCAGCGCGGAAAGACCTCGAACTTCGGGGACCGGTCGGTCGCCGAGGGCGGCACCCGGTAGTGCCGGAGGGTGAAGCCCATCATCTCCCGGAAGGCCGGCGCGGCCACCGCGCCGCCCTCGCCGCCGGGGCTCCAGACGAAGACCGCCACCACGTACCTCGGGTGCTCCGCCGGGGCCATTCCGATGAACGAGCCGACCTCGCCGGGCTGCCGCACGCCGTTGTCGTACCGCAGGCCGGTGCCGGTCTTGCCGGCCACCCGGTAGCCGGGCACGGCGGCGGCCAGGCCGGTGGCCCGCCCGTCCGGGCCGTCGACCGTGGTGACCGCCTCCAGCATGGTGCGCAGCGCGGCCGCGTTCTGCGGGCTGAGCACCGAGCGGGTGGCCGGGGGCGCGGCGGGCTTCTTCCTGCCGTCCGCGCCGATCACGCTCTTGATCAGGTGCGGCTGGACGTAGGTGCCGTTGTTGGCGATCGCGTTGTACGCCGCGGCCATCTGCAACGGCGTGGCGTCGACGCTGTGCCCGATCGGCACCGACCCGTACGACGAGCCGCTCCACTGGTCGGCGGGGAGCAGCCGCCCCGGGGCCTCGCCGGGCATCCCCTCGCCGGTGGCCTGGCCGAGCCCGAACCGCTTCTGGTAGTCGATCAGCCGGTCCCGGCCCAGCTTGTGGGCGATCTCGATGGTCCCGACGTTGGACGAGAAGGCGAGCATCCCGGGGATGCTCATCTTCCGTCCGTTCGCCGGGTGGGTGTCGCTGAAGACCGTGTCGCCCTCGCGGATGCTGTTGGCCACCGGGAACGTGGTGTCTGGGGTGATCACGCCCTCCTGAAGGGCGGCGCCGTAGGTGATCGCCTTGTGGATCGAGCCCGGGTCGACGATGAAGCTGGTGGCGGCGTCCTCCCGGTCGCTCGGCGAGTTGACCTTCGCCGGGTCGGCCGCGTTGTAGCCGGGGTAGCTGGCCTGGGCCAGCACCTCACCGGTCGGCGAGTCGAGGATCACCGCGGCGCCCACGCTGCCCTTGGTCTGGGCCATCTGGTTGGACAGGATCCGCTGGGTCATGAACTGCAGGTCGCGGTCGATGGTGAGCTCCAGCGAGCCGCCCGGCTTGGCCGGGGTGGTCAGGCTGTAGCCGCCGGGGATCGGGGCGGCCAGGTCACCCTGTCCGACCTCGTACGTCCGCTTGCCGGCCTGCCCCTCCAGCAGGTCGTCGTACTTCGCCTCCAGGCCCTCCAGCCCCACCATGTCCTGGCTGACGAAGCCGATCAGGTTGGCGGCCAGGTCACCGCCGGGCACCTCGCGCCGCTCGTCCCGGTGCACGTTGATGCCGGCCAGGTCCAGCGCCATGATCTGCCTGGCCTTGCCGATCTCGACGCCCCGGGCCAGGTAGGCGAAGCGGGACTTCGTGGTGGTGCCCGGCAGGGTGCGCTCCTTCATCCGGTCGGCCAGCTCGGAGACGGGCACCCCGAGCAGCGGGGAGAGCAGCCGGGCGGTGGTGCCGATGTATGGGCTGCGGGACAGGCCGAGTGCAGCGAGGGCTTCGGGTTCGAATCCGAGCTCGGTCAGCAGCCGTTGAACGTCGTCGCGGGCT
>NZ_JBSGJR010000094.1:0-15597 GCF_053605645.1 Micromonospora sp. NPDC003776 | reverse complement strand
CCGGCCGGCCGCTCCCCCGGGAACCTCCGCGCTTGGCTGATCAGCCCGCCACGAACCTGAAGTAGGCGCGATGCTGGAAGCCGTTGTCCAGGGTCAGGACGAACTCCCGGCAGGTGCCGGCCCAGCTGGGGTCGGTCTTCCACGGGTAGTTGTACTGGCCGTTGGTGTTGACGGACAGGCCCGAGCCGCCGGGGTTCCGGGCGGCGACCGGGGTGGGCCGGGGGAAGCTGCCGTCGGGGTTGGCGGTCTTGAGCGTGTCGCAGTCCACCAGCCGGGAGTACGGCGAGCCGTTGGCGAGGACATTCAGGCCGCGGTTGGCCGCCAGCTTGAACTTCATCGGTACGGCGTCGCCGGCCGCGACGGTGTTGAGGGCCGGCTCGGCGGACAGGCCGACGAAGTCACCGCGGCAGGACGGGTGGGTGTCGAACGCCTCGGTGTTGTCGTCCCGGCCGGTGGTGCCCTGCACCGCGCTGTAGCCGAGGCCACGGCGGGCGAAGGAGCCCCAGATCAGGCAGGCGTTCTCGCCACCGGTCAGCGCCGCGTCGGCCGCGATGATCGCGTTGCGGCCGGTGACGAAGCCCGGGCCGCAGCCCTGCATCTTGAGGCCGTCCATCACCAGCTGGATGGCGAGGTTGTTGCCGCCGGTGCGCCAGGAGTCGTACACGTTCGGGTTGAACCCGTGCCGGTCGATCAGGTTCCAGGTCATGTCCCACAGCACCGAGGCCCAGGCGTGCCCGATGCCGTGCGGCACGGCCAGGGAGGTGCCGTTCAGCCAACCGCCGGTCCTGATGCCGTCATAGCTGAACGGCTGGATCTCCATGTCCCGCGAGTACGGCCGCGGCCGGATGCCGCCACCGTGCCGGTCGTCCTGGAACAGCACGTACGGGCCCATGCCGCGCTGCCCGTCGGCCGTGTCGTACTGCGGGTCGAGCAGCATGGTGACGGCGAGGAAGTCGCTCCAGCCCTCACCCATCTGCTCGTTGCCGGTGAGGCAGTTGACCGTCGGGCCACCGGTCAGCCGGTTGGAGATGCCGTGCGTGTACTCGTGGATGATCACACCGGCGTCGAGGTCACCGTCCCGGATGCCGGGGTGGTTCGGGTGCTTGCGTACCGAACCGGTCGCCTCGCCCGCTGCGGCGGCGGCCTTGATGGCGGCCCCGTCGTCCTGCGTCACGGCGACGGCCGGGATGGCCACCGGGGTGGTCGTCATGGCCCCGGTGAGCACCGGCGCGGCGCCGCTCGCGTTGTGCGCGACCACCAGCGCCTTGGCGCCGAGCGACTGCGCGACCTGGGCGCGCTGCAGGTAGCTGCAGGCGGTGGTGCCGCCGTCGACCACGGCGATCCACCCGCCCGGCAGGGCGTCGGGGTACGCCGTCGCGGCGCAGCCGGTGCCGCCGTACACCAACCGGCTACCGGGCAGCCCGGCCACGGTCGGCGCCGGGGAGAACCGCGCCCAGGAGGCGTCGAAGGCGCCCACGCCGTCCACGACGACCTGGTTGGGGCTGCCGAACTGGGTGCCCGGCCACAGGTACATCTGCATGCGCGGCGTGCCCACGCCGTCGACCGCGGGGGTGGAGAAGTTGGCGTTGTTGGTGCCGCCGCCGTCGGCCGCCTCGGCGCGGACGTAGTCGCCCCCGGCGCCGCCCCGGCCGTAGTTGTTCGCCTGGAAGTTCCCCGAGACCTCGTCGAAGCCGTACTGGTAGGTCACATCGTGGATGATGTTGTTCCAGTAGAAGAGGTTGGCCGTCGCCGCGTCCCGGTAGTTCTGCGCGTGCTCGGCCAGGTCGAGCGGGAAGTCGAAGGACAGGGCCGCCCCGCCGTCCGGGCTGCTGCCCAGATCGGCCCCGTTGTTGTTGTCCTGGTCCTGGTAGGCGTGGACGTTGTTGCCCTGGGTGGTGGTGAACTCGGCACCGGAGGCGCCGTCGGTGTCGTGCCAGCCGTGCGGCGAGGCGGTGGCGTCCGCCGGGTTGGTCACCACGGTCCGCGGCCCGTCGTTCGGGCTCTCGGTCGGACCGGCGAAGACCCGGTAGCTCGACCCGTCCTGGACCGGGTTGCGGGACCCGAACGCCGCGCTGTTCAGCGTCGTCGCCCGGTTCGGCGCCGCGCGGTCCAGGTTGGCCGCCACCTCCCGGACGTCCTCGTGGGTGGTCCAGTCGTCGGTGTCGAGCACCTTTCCGGTCTCGGCGTCGACCGCCACGTTCCACAGGTGGACGTCGGAGGAGTCGTCGATCACCAGCTGCCAGGCCAGGCGGAGCCCGGCCTCGGTGGGCTGCCAGCCCAGCTTGGCCGGGATCGGCTGGTCGGAGATGCCGCTGCCGGAGACGACGGTGCGCTGGGCGGCGCCGCCGGCGCGGCTCATCACCCTCGGGCTGGCCGGCTCGGCCAGGTCGAGCGCGTCGGCGGCGGCCTCGACCGCGTCGACCGCGTCCAGGGCGGCGGCGCCGGAGGCCTTCTCGGACAGGCCAGACACCAGGGTGTCGCCGGCGAAGACGACGCTGCCGTCGCGGGCGACGCTGACGGTCGCCGTGGCGCCGAAGACGTCCCGCTCCTTGAGGCGCTGCGTCAGGTTGACGGTGGTCACTCCGTTGTGCCGGCTGGTGTAGCTGGAGGCCACCGCCAGGTCGGCGAGGTCGGTGGCCGTGACCCCGTACCGGCCGGGGTGGGCCCGCAGGTAGCGGATGGCGATGTCGTTCGGGGTGCCCTCGTTAGGGCCGGTGAGGAAGATCGGACTGGCCGGGCCGGCCCCCTCGGGGGCGGCCGAGGCGGGCTGCGCGGTCAGCGGGGTCAGGGCCGCGACGAGGGTCGTGGACAGCAGCAACGCGGCGTTGCGGCGGCCACCGGACGGGCGGGTACGGAGGGGCACCGCTGCTCCCTTCGGATGGATGGACAGCGTGACGGGCCGGTCCGGGACCGGCACCGCGGGTCGCCGCACGGGTCGGCGGCGCTCGCCCGAGCGATCACGGTCAGTGATGACGCCCGTGCGAGGTGAATGGCCTCGACGCTACGGTGTGGCCGGCCGGCCGATCATCCGACGGGTGGCGGACATTTCATCCGGTCGATCCGACGTCTGTCGGGTGACCATCGCGGACAGCACGGGACGGCCCGGCCGGCTCTCCGGCCGGCCGGGCCGTCCGTGGGGCGCCCGTCAGGCCACCAGCGAGCGGAGCGGAATGCCCGCGTCCCGCACGGCGCGTACCAGGTCGCCCAGGAACGGATGCTCGTCAACCTGGAGCCCGTCCGGGTTCGGGATCACCAGGTAGGCCGAACCGTCCGCGGTGGACACCCGGGCCGTGTCGGTGAACCGGGTGACCACCGCCCGGGTCCGCGCCAGGTCGTCGGCGGCCACCTCGATGGTGATCGGTCGCCATTCGCCGCCCGAGTCGGCCGCGATCGGCGCCGCCGCCGCGGCGGCCCGGGCGGCCGGCACGTCCGGGGCGCCGGGTGCGACGCTCCGCGCGCCGGGGCCGGTCCCCGGGTGCAGCAGCGCGTTGGCCACCAGGTGCAGCCCGTTCTCGTTGTACGCCCGGAACAGCGGATTGAACGCGAACAGCACCGCCCGGCCCGTTCCGGTCGGCTCGTCGACCAGCGCGACCGTGCCCTTGAGCGCATCGCCGTGCACGGTGTAGCCGTTGGCCCAGAAGGTCTCGTCCGACGGGTAGCGCAGCACGTTCGTCCCGGTGGTGCTCGGGGTCAGGATCGAGTCGCTGTTGTTGAACTCGAAGTCCTCCGCCGGGCGGCCGAGCGCGACCGGGCTGCCGTGGTCGACGTCGACCCGCAGGTGCGAGCCGATCACCTGGTATCCGGTCGGCTTCGCCTTCTCCGTGGTGGAGGTGAGCCCGGCGGCGCGGGCCATCCGGGTCCCCTCGTTGCGCAGCCCGACATAGGTGTGGCCCTGGGCGATCCAGTTGCGCAGGTTGGCCTGCCCGGCGGCGGTCAGGCCCCCGGTGGCGCTGCTGCCGTCCGGCACCAGGAGCACCGTGCGGTCGGTGAACGCGGGGGTGTTGTCGTTGATGTCGGCGGTGGTCACCGGCTTCAGATCGAGCCCCCAGCGCCGGCCCAGCACGTACCGCGCCTCACCGTGCGAGCCGGAGGTGGTGGAGATCCCGGTGCCCTGGAAGAGGCCCACGTCCGGCAGCGCGAGGGGGCGGCCGGCGGCGGCGTCGGGGCTCGGCGTCAGGGTGACCCCGAGGGTCCGGGCCAGCTCGTCGACCGGCGTGGTCAGGCCGGTCGCCGGCAGGCCGACCACTCCGGTCACCAGGTCCCGCACCAGCGGCACGCCCCGGCCCAGCAGCCGGAAGGTGAACTCGGCCGCGGCGGCGGAGTCCAGCGGGTACGCGTACGAGCCCCCGGCCGGCGCCGCCGCCGTGCGGCCGCCCTCGATCCCGGTGACCGGCCGGGCGGGGGGCCGCACGTCGTCCCCGGTGGAGAAGGCCGACACCCCCATCAGCAGCGGGTTGCTCCACGAGGAGACGTCGTAGAAGTAGGGGAAGGGCACGTACGGGTCCTCGCCCAGGATCGCCTGGATCCAGTGCTTCTGCGGCTGGTCCATCGGGATCCAGTACGCGCCCGCCGGCACCGTGACGTCGGTGGCGGTGCGTCCGCCGAAGACGTGGGCGGTGGGAACCCGGGTCGGCCTGCGTACCTCGTACACCTCGACGTCCATCCGGCGCAGCCGCTGCACCAGCTGACGCACGTCGGCGAGCTGCCGGTCGGGCAGCAGGAAGTACGACCGGATCGACACGTCCGGCACGGGGAACTGCACCGAGTTGGTCGGCTGCACGACCTCGTTCGGCTCCAGCGTGCCCGCCCGGCCCTGGGCCAGCGCGTCCGTCCAGATCGTGTAGTAGTCGGTGAGCAGTTCGTGCTTGTTGGCCGCGGCCCAGCCGAGCGTCGACCACTGGGTGTGGAACTGCTGCTGCACCCGGTCGGCGACCGCGGAGGCGCTGCCCTTCTCGAACGTCATGCCGGCCGCGCCGAAGCCGGCGGCCGGGACGGTGTCGCCGTAGCCCATGAAGAACAGGTCGTAGGTGGCGTAGTTGAAGTAGCACTCGGTGGTGACGGCCCCGCCGCAGGCGCCGTTGTAGCCGAAGCCGGCCTTGTTGGCCTCGCCGATCCGGTTGATCCAGTCGACCGCCTCACCGGCGATCTCGTGGTGGATCGGGTCCGCGTTGGGTGGGAAGAAGTACTGCCGGCCGCCCATCTCGTGGGCGTCGACGAAGACCTGCGGCGGGTAGCGCCGCATGAGTTCGAGCTTGCCGTCGGTCTCCTGCTGGGTACGGGCGAACCAGTCCCGGTTCATGTCGAAGCCGAACTCGTTCTGTCGCCGGCTCGCGTCCCGCCCGTCCGGGTTCTGGGTGGGGACGATCACGGTGACCAGGTTGTCGTTGCGCCGGGCCACCTCGCAGGACAGCCCGGCGGCGAGTTCGTACAGGGTCTTGAGCGCCGCGTCGGTGCCGCTCTTCTCGCCACCGTGCACGTTGGCCGCCACCCAGACGATGGCCGGACTGTCGGCGGCGGTCCCGGCGGCCACGGGAGCCGGGGTCCGGCGCGGATCCCGCAGGTTCCGGACGTCGTCGGCGATCTTCCGGAGCGCGGCCGGCTGGACGTGGCGTTCGTTCGAGACGATGGCGTAGGGCAGCGGCTGGCCGAGCACGCTGGTCGCCATGACGCCGGTGACCACCCGGTCCGAGGCGGCGTCGACCGCCCGCAGGTAGCCGCGGACCTCGTCGTTGGTGACCACCCGCTCCTGGCCGGTGCCGAGCGGGAAGCCGAGCCCGGTCTCCGGGGCGGGCACGGTGGTGAGATGGGCGGTGGGATCGTCGACGCAGGTGGCGGATCCGGGAGCCGCCGCCGCGGGGGCGCCGGCCAGCACCGGTGTCATGCCGGCCAGCAGGATGAGGGCGGCTGCTCCGGCGAGCCGCTTCGGGGGGACCGTCCAGGAGGGACGCTTCGCTGAGGCCATGGGTTCTTTCCCTTCCGGGAAGAGGGCTCAAGGTTGCCGGAGCCTATGACCTGCGGTTTCGCCGGGTCAAGATTCAATGGGGGATTCGCCGTCCGCATCGCGGCCGGTTTGTCGCAAGGGGACGGTGACGGTGGCGCCGGCGGCGAGCAGGTGGACCTGCTCGTGGACGGCCACCGGTACGGGCGGGTCCGCGCCGGGGCTGGCCGAGATCCGCACCTGCTCGCCGTCGACGTGCAGCGCGAGCAGCCGGTTGCGGTAGCGCAGCACGCAGTCGAGCTGGTTCATCCCCTCGGGCAGCACCGGGTTGAGGCGCAGCGCGTCGCCGCGTACCTCCAGGCCGGTGTAGCACCGTTGCAGGAGGTCCAGGGCGCCGGCGGTGGCGCCGAGGTGGATGCCCTCCCGGGTCGAGCTGTGCGCCGGGTCGGCCAGGTCGGTGCCGAGCGCGTCCAGCAGCATGTGGGAGGAGCGACGGCGGTCGGTACGGGCCAGTACCCAGGCGTGGGCGATCCGGCTCAGGGTCGAACCGTGGGTGGTGCGGGACAGGTAGTGGTCGACGGTCGCGGGGATCCGGGCGGGGTCGAAGTCGTAGCCCATGCCGCGGACCAGCGCCGTGAGTTCCTCGGCGCTGAACAGGTACAGCAGCATGAGCACGTCGGCCTGCTTGGAGATCTTGTAGCGGTTCGGATCGTCCCCCTCAGCCTGCAGCAGCGGGCCGAGCAGCCGCAGGTCGCCGTAGCGCCGCCGGTACCGGTCCCAGTCCAGCTCCGCCAGGTCGCCGTAGCCGGCGAACTGCGCGAGGATCCCGTTCGGCAGGAAGACCAGCCGCAGCCGCCGGGCGATGTGCGCCCACCGCCGGCGTTCCCCGGCCGGTACGGGCTCGGTCCACCACGGCGCCGCGCCGGGGTGCCGGTCGCGCAGCGCGCACGCCTCGTCCGCGCGGGCGAGCACCCAGGCCACCATGACGTTGATGTAGGCGCAGTTGTCCAACCCCTGGCCGGCGCGCCCCGGATAGCCGTCGTGGTACTCGTCCGGTCCCAGTACGCCGCGGAGGTCGTACCGGTCCTCGGACGGGTCGTAGGTGGCCAGGCCAGCCCAGAAGCGGGCGGTCGCGACGAGCAGGTCCGCCCCCCGCGCGATCAGGAAGGACAGGTCGCCGGTGGTCTCCCAGTACCGCCAGACCGAGTAGGACACGGCGAGGTTCACGTGGTGTTGCCGGCCGGTGCGGTCGTCCTGCCACGCGCCGGTGACCGGGTTGGGGGAGCGGACCGGGCTCTCGTCCCGGCCGCTGGTGGCGCTCTGCCAGGGGAACAGCGCCCCGGTCATGCCCGCGGCGGCGGCCTGCCGCCGGGCCGCCGGCAGCCGCCGGCAGCGGTACTCCAGCAGCGCGCGGGTCAGCTCCGGCAGCCGCAGGTTCAGGTACGGGTAGACGAACAGTTCGTCCCAGAACACGTGGCCGTGGTAGCCCTCGCCGTGCAGACCGCGGGCCGGCACCCCGGCGTCCAGGTCGATCGTGTGCGGCGACAGCGTCTGCAGCAGGTGGAACGTCTTCACCCGCAGCGGGAGTTGCCAGACGTGCTCCTCGCCGACGTCGAGGCGGAACCGCGCCCACAGCCGTTCCCACGCGGCGACGTGGTCGGCCAGCAGCGCCCCGAACGCGTCGGCCCAGTGCAGCGCGGCGCCGGCCGCGGTCAGCGGGTCGTGCACCGCCTGGTCCCGTCCGCAGAAGACGGCGACCGTCTTGTCGACCGTCACCGGCGTTTCGGCGAGCACGTCGATCCCGTGCATCTCCGCCACGCCCTCCGCGTACCGCACCACGGTGCGGGTGGCCGGCGGGCCGGTGCCGGCGACGCGGATGGTGGTCCGTGCGGCGACCGCGAGCGGCTGCCGTGATCCGGTCGTCAGGGCGGTCAACCAGATCGCGTCGTCGTCGGCCCCGCCGGTGACCTCGGTGAGGTGGCGACCGCCGGTGCGGGCCTGGGCCACCGTGTTCGTGTTGGCCAGCCCGCCGTCGATCGCGGACCGCAGCTCCAACCGACCCGACCAGTTCTCCGCGATGATGCTGGTCTCCAGCACCGCGAGGTGCGGCTCCGCCATCGACACCAACCGTCGCTGGCGCAACCGGGTACGCCGGCCGTCGGGGTCGACCACCACCAGCTCCCGGAGGTAGACGCCGCGGCGCAGGTCCAGCATCCGGTGCTCGTGCACCACGCGGGCCCGGCCCGGGGCGTACCATTCGCCGCCGGCGGGGCGGAACGTCAACGGCAGCCAGTTGGGCAGGTTGACGATGCTCTCCTCGCCGTCCGGCCGGCCCGCCTCCCCGACGAGGCGGTTGTGGAAGCCCGCGAGGTAGGTGCCCGGGTGATGCACGCCGTCGGCCGACGCCTCCGGCGCCGCCCCGCGGGTGGCGAGGTAGCCGTTGCCGAGGGTCAGCATGGTCTCCCGGGTGCCCTCCCCGGCCGGGTCGCCGTCGGGGTAGTCGAGCACCCAAGCCGCGGGCAGGTCGGCCGTGCACAGCGCGCAGCCGGGATCGGGCTCCTCCGGCGTCCCGCTCACTGCACGACCCGGGGGTAGAGGCGGGCCGCGAGAGCGACCAGCAGCACGAGCGAGCCGAACAGCACCGCGAGGTCCAGGGGCAGGCCGAAGGCGCTCCGCCCACCGGACAGCATGAGCGCCCGCAGCAGGTCCGTCTGGTACGTCAGCGGATTGAGGTGGGCGAGCCACCGCAGCGGAGGCGGCATGAGGGCCACCGGGTAGATCGCGTTGGAGGCGAAGAAGAGCGGCATGGTGAGGATCTGCCCGATGCCCATGAACCGTTCCCGCGTCTTCACCAGGCAGGCGATGATCAGCGAGAAGGTGGCGAACACGGCGGCGCCGAGCACGAGGGTCACCAGGACGCCGGCCAGGGCCGGCGGCCCCCACCGCAGGTGGACGCCGAGCGCGGCGGCGACCAGATAGACGATCACCGCCTGGGCCAGCGAGCGTACGCCGGCTGACAGCGCCTTGCCGAGCACCAGCGCGGGCCGGGAGGCGGGGCTCACCAGGTACTTGTTCAGGACGCCCAGGTCCCGCTCCCAGATCACCGCGATGCCGTAGAAGATCGCCACGAACAGGGCGCTCTGCGCCAGGATGCCCGGCGCCAGGAAGTCGAGGTACGGCAGCCCTCCGGTCGGGATGGCCCGGGCGCGCGCCATCACCGTGCCGAAGACGAGCAGCCACAGGACGGGTTGCACCGCCCTGGTGAGCAGTTCCAGGGGGTCATGGCGCAGTTTGCGGACCTCCACCGCGACGATGGCGGCGGTGTCCTCGACGAAGCGCACGGGTGCGGCGGGGAGGCGGAGGGGCTCAACCGAGACGCCGCGCGGTACGCCTGGTCCGGTCGGCGGCACGGAAACCTCCTTCTTCGACGCCGTGCGTTCCCCCGGTGAGTGCGATGAAGACGTCGTCCAGGGTCGCGTGCGGCCCGACCCGTGTCTTCAGCTCGCCCGGTGTGCCCTGCGCGACGACTCGGCCCCGATGCATGATCGCCACCTGGTGGCAGAGCGCGTCCGCCTCCTCCATGTCGTGCGTGGTGAGGAACAGCGTGGTCCGTGCTGTCGTGTTGACCTGACGCAGCTCGGCCCAGATGTCGCGGCGGGCGGCGGGGTCCAGCCCGATCGTCGGTTCGTCCAGGAACAGCACGGGGGGACGGTGCAGCATCGACTGGACGATCTCGAGGCGGCGCACCATGCGCCGGAGAAGTCGCGGACCAGCTTCGTCGCCGATCCGGCCAGCCCGACCGACGCGAGGGCGTCGGCGATCCGCGCCCGGCGTTGCGCCCGCGGGATGTGGTAGAGCCGGGCGAAGACCCGCAGGTTCTCCTCCGCGGTCAGGGAGCCGTCGGCGGAGAGTAGCTGGGGGACGTACCCGACGAGGCGGCGGACCCGGCCGGGTCGGACGAGCACGTCGCAGCCGGCGATGGTCGCCGTGCCCCCGGTCGGCGCCAGCAACGTGATCAGCATCTTGATCAGCGTGGTCTTGCCGGCGCCGTTCGGTCCGAGCAGCCCGAAGACCACGCCCTGCGGCACGACCAGGTCGACCCGGTCGACGACCACCGCCGCGCCGAACCGTCGGGTCAGCCCGCGGACGACCACCGCGTCGTTCCCGCTCTGGACGGTTGGCGAGCTGTGCACCAGTTGAGAATAGTGAGGACCGTCGGGTGCCGGGCCTGATGTCGGGGATCGCGGGCCGGAGGGAGGAGGCGGAACGGACCCGAAGGTCCTTGATCTCGATGAAATAATGTGGTATTATGTCCGTTTGCGACTGGTAGCGTGGCGCCGCCTCCGGAAGTGGCCCGCCGGCCCGGGAGGCGATCGAGGCCGCGCCGACCTGGCGTGGCCGGTTCACCGAGAGGACCTGTCGCCATGTCCACGTCCACCCTGGAGATCCGACTCCGTGACTTCTTCGCCGCATTCTCGCCCGACGCCGGGGACGCGGACGGCTTCGGTGACCTGTTCGCCGATCCGTTCCTGCTGGCCGACGAGGCCGGCGCCCGGCCGGTGCCCCGGGCCGCGTTCCTCGCCGCCGTGCCGCGTCGGGCCCGACTCTTCGCCGACGCCGGACTCGGCCCGGCGGTGCTGACCGACCTCAGCTGCCGGCGACTCGACGACCGGTACGTGCTGGCCCGCACCGACTGGGACGCCCCGCGGACGGCCGGCGGTGAGCCGGTCCGACTGGCCTCGTCGTACCTGCTGCACGACGACGGCGACCGGTTCCAGGTGGTGCTCTACCTCAACCACGAGGGCCTGCCGGGCGCCTGAGCGCGCCCGGCCGGCCCCCGGCCGTCAGCACCAGCCGTTGACCGGGCCGTTCACCCCGGTCCACATGTACGCGTCGGTGACCCAGGTGCCGTCGGTGAGCCTGTTCCACAGCGAGGTGGTGCCCCACCGCCCGGTGTGGGTGGTGCCGTTCGCCGAGCAGGACACGCTGACCGTAGCCCCGTCCCCGACGCTCCCGACGATCGCGTACCCGGTGCCCGGGCCGGACCGCTTGTTGACCGTCCCGCCGCCGTTGGCGTCGATGACGCCCTGGGTGAGGCCCAGCGCGCCGTGGTTGTACAGGGCCCCACCGACGTTGACCTGCGCCGAGCCGTGCAGGGCGTACCCCTGGTAGGTGGCGCCGCCGCCCATCACCACCCACTTGCCGAAGTTGTGGCCGGCGATCGGCACGTACGCGCTGTTCTGCCGCAGCGCGAAGTGGACGTGCCGACCGCTGGCCGAACCGCCGCAGGTGACGTCGGTGCCGGTGTCCCCGAGGTAGGCGCCCTCGCCGACGCCCGCGCCGTTGACGCTGATGCTGTTCCACAGGTGGTAGTAGTCCGTGGCGTAGCCCCGGTCGTGGATCACCCGGATCCAACCCTGGCACATGGTGTACGCGGTTCCGCCCCGGGCGGCCAGCACCCGCTGGTCCCCGCCGGAGAGGTCGATCGAACTCCACGGCGTGTCGCTGCCCGCCCAGCCGTGCGGTCCGCCGGTGAGGTACCACGACTGGCCGACCGCGAAGGGCAGGCGCATGCCGGTGCGGTAGTCGCCGCCCGCGTACATCGGGCTCGGTGCGGTGAACACCTCCTTCTCCCGGGGCGACACCACCCGGGCGGGAGCGGCCGTGGCGAGGTCGGCGAAGCCGGGCTCGCCGTCGAAGGCGACCTGCCAGCCGGCCCGGTCCCGATGGGCGACGAACAGCCAACCGGCCGGATGCTGGTCCGCCCGGGCCGGGGCGACGACGACGGCGGTGCCGAACGCCCACGCCCGGCCGTCGCGGCGGGTGACGGTGACCCGGGTGTCGTCCACCCCGGCGTTGGTCAGCGCGGAATCGGTGGCGCCTGCCCGGGCGAGCAGTTTGGTGGTCACCGCCGCCGTGACGTCACCGGCCGGCACGCCGGCGGCGTGGGCGGCGGTGGGGGCGGTGAGCAGGGAAGCGGCGACCAGCGCGACCGCGCAGGCCCATCCTCGGACGCGACTCATGGACAGCACCCCGTTTCGCATCACATCGACAGACGTCGTTGCCTGTCGTGCCGCGAAGATTATCGGGCGCGCCGCCGGTTGTCCATGGCCGAGCGGCTCGGCAGGTGCGCCACCCGCCGAGCCGCTGTGCGGAGGGCACCCGTCACCAGGGCGCCGGAGCCGGTGGCGGCACCACCGGCGGACGGTCGTCGCAGGTGATGGTGTTGGGCAGCAGCCACGGGGCGAGCCAGCCGCCGTCGTTGCCGCCGAGGTCGGTGAGGTGGAACTCGGAGCCGGCCGGGGTGAAGTGGAACGAGCCGCAGTTGTTGACCCCGACGGCGCCGACGTGGCGGGCGTCGACGTTCTCGAAGGACGCCGAGCCCGCGGTGCGGGCGCTCACCACCGAGGTCCCGGTGCCGTCCACCCGCAGGTCGCGGAAGTGGACGTTGCTGATCGCCACCGTGTCCTTCACCGGCCAGTCGCTGACCAGCATGATCGCGTTGTAGGTGTTGTCGAGGAAGGCGTCGCCGACGACCTGGATGTCGGCGTCGATGCTGCGGTCCAGGGCGTAGAACCAGATCGCGCCGAGCCCGATGTTCCAGTTCAGCTCATACCCGCCGGCCCGGACCGTGGTGTTGTCGGTGATCTGGAGGCGGCCGGTGAAGGGCTCGGCGCCGAACCGGGAGCCGACCTGGATGGCGCTGCCCTCGCGAACCGGGTCGGCGACGAGGTTGGCCGACACCGTGTTGTCGGTGCCGCCGTAGAGGGCGATCCCGTTGGCCAGCACCGGCGACTGCACTGTGTTGTGGTCGAAGGAGTTGTGCGCGTTCGCCGTCCCCTCCGACCACATGGCCAGGCCGTCGTCGCCGGTGTTGCGCACGAAGGTGTGCGACACCGAGGAGTGGGTGACACCGGTGTGGAAGTTGAGCCCGTCGGCGATCTGGTCGGCGATGACGGTGTTCGTGACCCGCAGGTCGGTCATCGGCCCGTCGAACCACATGCCGACCTTCGTGTGGTGCAGGTAGAGACCGTCGAGCGTGGAGTGGCTCAGCGCCCCGCCGATCGCGTTCACCTGGTCGGTGTCGACGCGTTCGCGGACGTCGCCCTCGATGGCGAAGTCGGCGAGGTGGACGTTGCCGCTGCCGCCGTCGGCGGCGTCCCGGCCGTAGAACCCGACGCCGGTGTGCACCGAGCCGTCCGGGGCGGGGGTGTCCAGGGCGACCTCGCGCCCGCGGACGCTCGTGTACCAGCTGCCGGCGCCCACGATGGTCACGTCGTCGACGACGATGTGCCGGTTCACCTGGTACGTGCCGGGCGGCAGGTAGAGCGTGCGGTGTGCCCGGCGGGCGTACGCGACGGCCCGGTCGAACGCGTCGGCGGACTCCCGGCGGCCGGTCGGGTCGGCGCCGAAGGCGAGCACGTTCACCGCGCCGGGTACCACCCGGGGCGGCCCGACCAGCTGCGAGTCGAGCAGGTCGATGACCGTCCAGGCGGCGCCGCTGCCGGCCGGTGCGGTCAGCCGCACCACCTCACCGGCCCGGTACGTGTGCCCGAGCAGGAGGCGTCGCTCGTCGTAGAAGTGGTGCGGCCGGAACGGCGTGCTGATCGTCGGCGCCGGGGTGGTGGCGGCGGGCACGCAGGAGCACTCGGTGATCCACCAGTCGGGGTGCAGCAGGCCGGCGCCCGGGTCGTTGGAGAACGGGTACTGGTTGTAGAGCCAGGCGTACTCGGAGGTGAGCGTCATGGTGCGGGTCGGCCCCCGGCCGACCGTGACGGCCAACGGCGCGGTGATCCCGCCGCCGCCCGGGGCGTCCGGGATGCTGTACCGGACGGTGATCGCGTTGGCGGCCGCCGGGAGGGTGAACTCGACGTGCTGGCCGGGGGAGAGCCGGACCGCCCGGCGGCCGGAGGCCTCCCCAGCCAGCGTGTAGGCGGCGCGGTCGGGGCCGATGACGGTGCCGGTGGTGCGGGCATGCTCGGCCTCCTGCTCGACGAAGTCCACGGTGGCGCCGCGGGCGGCGACCAGGGCTGGGGCGAGGCCGGCCCGGGTCACCACCGGGGCCGGGCCGGCGCCGGCCGGGCCGGCCGCTACCGCCGCGCTCCCGCTCGGTACGGCGAGGGCGACGGCGCTCGCCGCCGCGAGGATCCGGGCGGTCAACACGTACCGGCGTCGCTCCGCCGGGCCGTCGTCCATGCTTCGCTGCATCGGGGGATACCCACTCTCCGGGACGGGGGACGGGGTGGTGGGGCGCCGTGCGGGGCGGTACCCCGCTCACCGGGTGGCTCATGTTATTCCGGTCACTTGTCGAGATTCAAGCGCATCTTTGTTCAGAATTTGCGAGCCGCTGTTGTGGCCCAGTGGGGCGCCCGGATGCCCCCGGGGAGGACACGGCGGAGTCGGTCGCCGTGCCCGACACTTGAAAGCGATCATCCGCTTCTTGCGGCCATCGTCGTCCAGCTGTTCATTTCTTGCAGCCGCAGGGCCTAGGATTGCGACGTGACGAAGAGGTTGACGGAGGTCGCCCGCAAGGCGGGCGTCAGCGAGGCGACCGTGAGCCGGGTGCTCAACGGCCGCGGCGGCGTGTCCGAGGCGACCCGGACCGCGGTGCTGACCGCCCTGGACGTCCTCGGTTACGAGCGCCCCACCAAGCTGCGGGGCGAGCGGGCCCGGCTGGTCGGCCTGGTCCTGCCCGAGCTGCAGAACCCGATCTTCCCGGCCCTGGCCGAGGTGGTGACCGGCTCGCTGGCGCAACGCGGATTCACCCCGGCGCTCTGCGCCCGCACCATCGGCGGCGTGCCCGAGTCGGACTACGTCGAGATGCTGCTGGACCACCAGGTCTCCGGGGTCATCTTCGCCGGCGGCTCGTACGCCCTCGCGGACGCCTCGCACGAGCACTACCGCCGGCTAACCGACCGGGGCCTGCCCGTGGTGCTGGTCAACGCGGGCGTCGACGAACTCGGCTTCCCCCGGGTGTCCACTGACGATGCGGTGGCCGTGGAGCAGGCGTACGGGCACCTGCGGTCGCTGGGCCACGACCGGATCGGCATGGTGCTCGGCCCGGAGGACCACGTCCCGTCCCGGCGCAAGCTGGAGGCGATGACCCGGGCGGCGGGTTGGACCGACGGGGCCGGGTACGTCGAGCGGTCCAGCTTCTCCATGGAGGGCGCTCGGGTCGCGGCGACCAAGCTGGTCGAGCGGGGGGTGACCGGCATCATCTGCGCCAGCGACGTGCTGGCCCTGGGCACCATCCGGGCCGCCCGACGGCTGGGCCGCGCGGTGCCGGCCGACGTGTCGGTGGTCGGCTTCGACGATTCCGCGTTCATGACCTGCACCGACCCGCCGTTGACCACCGTGCGGCAGCCGATCGAGATGATGGGGCAGGCCGCCGTGGACCTGCTGGTCACCCAGATCGAGGGTGCCGGCGTGCTGCCCGACGAGTTGCTGTTCGAACCCGAACTGGTGGTACGCGGCTCCACCGCCCCGGCCCCCGGTCGCTGACCGCCGCCGACACCCTGGCCACGGACCCTGGGGCCTGGCCACTGACCGACCCTCCGGGGGGGTAACGCGTGCTGAGGGTGTCGGCGCTACGGGTTTTTGTGTGAGTTTGTCAGCGGCGGGCAGTGGTGGGCGCAGCGGCCGTGTTTGGGGACCCCGGG
>NZ_JBSGJR010000093.1:0-15603 GCF_053605645.1 Micromonospora sp. NPDC003776 | reverse complement strand
CATGGCGCTCCTCGGAAGGGCGGACGGCCGGCGCGGCGACCACCGGCCGGGGGGACCCCAGCGTAACCAGGGCCCGCCCCGGCCGCAGCGGACGCAGGCCCGGGCGGGTCGGGTCAGCTGATGTCGCGCCGACGCATCACCCAGAACGCGGCGGCCAGCGCCACCGCGGCGCCGAGACCGAACACCAGCCCCGACTGGTGCCAGGTGACCAGCAGTTCGGCCGGTTGACACTCGCCCTTGGCGAACCTGCACGCGTCGTAGTCGAAGAGCTTCACCTGCTTCATGAACCAGGCCTGGGCGTAGGTGGACAGCACGTAGCGCTCACCGAACGGGACGGAGAGCACGCTCACCGCGATCCGGATGCCGATCTCGCTGATCGCGAAGACCGCCACGGCCGCGCCGAGCGCCATGGCGGTGTGTCGGCCGAGCGAGGCGAGCCCGAAGGCGACCGCGCCGACGGCCAGGACGATTCCGACCGCCCGCAGACCGTCCAGCCCGATCGAACGCCAGACTCCGGCGGTCATCTTGGCGGTGGTCCCCCTGCTCCGGGCGATCAGCCAGAAGGCCAGCGTCCAGAGCGCGCCCAGCACCACGCTCACCCCCAGCACCGTGCTGAGCAGCGCGGCCAGCTTGGTGCCGAGGACGGCGAGCCGTTTCGGCCGCCAGAGCAGCAGGTTCATCATCCCGCCGGTGCTCCACTCGGCCCCGACGAAGGACGCGCCGACGATGAACGCGAAGAGCGCCAGCGCCCCGGCGAAGACGGCGATGAACATGGGGAAGTCGGCCCGGAAGTCGAACTGGTAGGGCAGATTCCACTTCGGGTCGAACATCTCCGGCTGCGGCTGCCAGTCCCGGCCGCAGTTGGGGCCGTAACGGTCCTCGGTGTTCTGGTCGCCGCGCGCCTGGGCGGCCTCGCACTCGGCGACGCTCCGCTGCCAATTCGCCAGCTCCTTGCGGTAGGCGGCGTCGGCCTTCGCCTGCGCCTCCGCCACCACCTCCGGAGAGTTCTTGTGGCTGGAGAAGCTGAACGCGGTGGCCACGCCGGCCAGCCCGAGCACCAGCAGGACCAGGAGCAGCCGGGTGACCCGCCGCTTGGCCAGCCGGCGCAGCTCGGTGACGTAGAGGCTCATGCGCCCCAACCTCCTTCGACCTTTGTGGACTGGTCGACCTGCCGGTGCTGGCCGGGAACCGGCGCGGTGGCGGTCAGTTCGAGGAAGACGCTCTCCAGGTCGACCACGACCGGCGTCAGCTCGCTGACGTAGAGGCCCCGTTCGGCGAGGAGGCGGCTGACCGTGGCCGGCTTGTCGACGCCGGCGAGCATCAGGTGGTCCGGCTCGGTGGTGACCCGGACGCCGGCCCGGCTGAGCGTGTCGGCGGCCTGCGGCAGGTCGCTGACCGCCTCCAGGCGTACCCGCACCGCGCCCTGGGAGTGCGCGGCGAGCACCTCGTCGACCGGCCCGTACGCCACC
Source organism: Micromonospora sp. NPDC003776 (assembly GCF_053605645.1). Lineage (NCBI taxonomy): Bacteria > Bacillati > Actinomycetota > Actinomycetes > Micromonosporales > Micromonosporaceae > Micromonospora > Micromonospora sp. NPDC003776. The sequence continues at coordinate 14,134 of NZ_JBSGJR010000093.1, read as the reverse complement.
CGCCGGCCGAGCGAGATGATGGTGACCGAGTCGCAGATGAGCTGGATCTCGCCGAGGATGTGGCTGGATAGCACCACCGTCATACCGGCGGCGGCCAGCTCGCGCATGAGACTGCGCATCTCCCGGATGCCGCCCGGGTCGAGGCCGTTGGCCGGCTCGTCCAGGATCAGCAGCTTCGGGTTCTTCAGCAGCGCGGAGGCGACCGCCAGCCGCTGCTTCATGCCGAGCGAGTAGGTCTTCACCCGCTCTCCGGCCCGGTCGCGCAGCCCGACCAGCTCCAGCACCTCGTCGACCCGCTGCCGGGGCAGCTCGCCGGCCTGCGCGAGCAGGCCGAGCGTGTCCCGGGCGGAGAAGTGCGGGAAGAACTGCGGACTCTCCACGATGGCGCCGACCCGGCCGGCGATGGCGGGCAGCGCCTGCGGCAGCTCCTGGCCGAGGATGGCCATCCGGCCGCCGTTCGGCCGGATCAGGCCGAGCAGGGTGCGCAGCGTGGTGGTCTTGCCGGAGCCGTTCGGGCCGAGGAAGCCGTGCACCTGCCCCGCCTCGACCCGCATGTCGAAGCCGTCCAGCGCGTGGCGCACCCCGCGTTTCCGGCTCCGGTACGTCTTGCGGAGACCCTCGATCTCCAGGACAGCCGTCAAGCTGACCTCCCCCGATGAGTAGTGACAGCCGACACCATACGCGGTATGCAGCGAGGCGCAATACCCGGTATGCAGGTGTCGCGTCGTGGCGCGCCGTCAGGCGCAGATGACGTGCACGCCGGCGTCGCGGAACGCCTGCACCACGGTCGGGGACGCGCCGGAGTCGGTCACCAGGGTCTCCACCCGGTCCACCGGACAGATCCGGGCGAACGCGTGCCCGCCCAGCTTGGACGAGTCGGCGATCACCACCACCCGCTTCGCCCGCGCCACCATCAGGCTGTTCATCGCCGCCTCGCCCTCGTGGTGGGCGGCGGCGCCGAGCTGCGGGTCGATCGCGTCCACCCCGAGCAGGGCGACGTCCAGGGTGACCTCGCGAAGCAGCGCCCCGCCCAGCGGGCCGACCAGCTCGAACGACTTGGGGCGGACCACGCCGCCAGCCACCACGACCTTCATCCGCGACCGCACCAGCAGCTCGTTGGCGATGTTCAGGGCGTTGGTGACCACGGTGAGCTGGGCGCCCTCGGCGTTGGTGTTGAGGTCCGGCCGGACGGCCAGGGCCCGGGCCACCTCGGTGCTGGTGGTGCCGCCGTTGAGCCCCACCACGGTGCCCGGGGAGACCAGCGCCGCGGCGGCCGTCCCGATCCGCTGCTTCTCGGCCGAGTGCTTGGCGGTCTTGTAGCGCAGCGGCAGGTCGTACGAGACGCCGTTGGCGACCGCCCCGCCCCGGGTACGGGTGATCATCTGCTGCTGGGCGAGCTGGTCGAAGTCACGCCGAATGGTCGCCTGGGACACGTCCAGGCGCTCCGCCGCCTCCTCGACGCTGACCCGTCCGTCCTCGGTCAGCATCTCCAGCAGCGCGTTCCATCGGGCGTAGCGGTCCACGCGGGGCCTCCACTGACTCTGCACGAACGGTGATTGATTGCGTGCACAGTAGTGCGCGAAACTACCCGGGCGCAAAACCCTGAGCTGCGCAATGCGGGAGGCGGTTGCCACAGCCGCCCGGGTTCGCGCAGAATGACGCGCGAAAGACGGCCATATCGCGCCGTATTGCGCAAGGTCTCCCCCCGGGGCGAGGAGTTGTCATGGCGTACGTGCACGCGGAGATCGCGAGCCAGCCCGACTGCTGGCGGGAGGCGGCACAGCTCGCCCCGACCGTCGCCGACCGGCTGCCGCGCCCCGGTGAGCGGGTCGCCGTCGTCGGCTGCGGCACGTCGTGGTTCATGGCCGCGGCGTACGCCGGGCTACGCGAGCACGCCGGCCAGGGCGAGACCGACGCCTTCCAGGCCAGCGAATTCCCCACCGGCCGCCGCTACGACCGGCTCATCGCGATCACCCGCTCCGGCACGACCACCGAGGTGCTGGAGCTGCTCGCCGCGCTGCGCGGCCGGGTCGCCACGACGGTCCTGGTCGGCGACCCCGCCTCCCCGGCGGTCGAGCTGGCCGACGCCACCGTGACCATGCCCTTCGCCGACGAACGCTCGGTCGTGCAGACCCGCTTCGCCACCACCGCCCTGGCCCTGCTCCGCGCCCACCTCGGCGAGGACCTGGGCCGGCTGGCCGCCGACGCGGAGGTCGCCGTCCGGGCCCCGCTGCCGATCGACCCGGCCCGGATCGAGCAGGTCACCTTCCTCGGTCGCGGCTGGACGGTCGGGCTGGCCCAGGAGGCCGCGCTGAAGTGCCGGGAGGCGGCCACCTTCTGGGCCGAGGCGTACCCGGCGATGGACTACCGGCACGGCCCGATCTCGGTCGCCGCCCCGGGCCGCCTGGTCTGGGCGTTCGGCGACATCCCGGAGGGGCTGCCCGAGGACGTGGCCGCCACCGGCGCCACCTTCGTGCACAGCCGCACCCACGGCTGCCGCACCGTGCTCACCAGCTGGGCCGCCGGGCGTACCCCGGTCGACCCGATGGCCGACCTGATCCTCGCCCAGCGCTTCGCCGTCGCGCTGGCCACCAGCCGCGGTCTGGACCCCGACGCGCCCCGGCACCTGAGCCGCTCCGTGGTGCTCGCGTGAGCGCGAGGAGTGAGCCGGGGTTGCGAGCCCCGCAGACGCGAACAACGGAGACACCGTGAGCTCAGGCGGCGAGGTCGTCGTCGCGCTGGACGTGGGCGGCACCGGGATGAAGTGCGCCCTGGTCCGTCCCGACGGCACCGTGGCACACGCCGAACGGCACGCCACCGAGGCGGCGCGCGGGCCGGAGGCGGTGGTCGGGGCGATCCTCGACGTCGCCGAGGGGCTGGCCGGCAAGGCCCGCGCGGACGGGCTGACCCCGGTGGCCTGCGGCATCGCCGTCCCCGGCGTGGTGGACGAGGCGCGGGGGGTCGCGGTCTGGTCGGCGAACGTGGGCTTCCGGGACGTACCGCTGCGGGACCTGGCGGGGGCGCGGCTCGGCCTGCCCGCGGCGCTCGGCCACGACGTGCGGGTGGGCGGCCTGGCCGAGGCCCGGCTCGGCGCCGGCCGGGACGCCCGGCACGTGCTCTTCGTCGCGATCGGCACCGGCATCGCCGCCGCCCACGTGGTCGGCGGGTCGGCCGCCACCGGCGCGCACGGCGCCGCCGGCGAGATCGGCCACATCCTGGTACGCCCCGACGGTCCGCGCTGCGGCTGCGGCCGCCCCGGCTGCCTGGAGGCGGTGGCGTCGGCCTCGGCGATCGGGCGCCGCTACACCGCGCTGGCCGGATCCGCGACCACCGCCGCCGAGGTGGTCGAGCGGGCGGCCGCCGGTGAGGAGCTGGCCGGCCGGGTCTGGCACGAGGCGGTCGAGGCGCTCGCCGACGGTCTCGCCACCGGTCAGGCGCTCTTCGACGTGGAGACCATGGTGATCGGCGGGGGCCTCGCCCAGGCCGGCCCCGCGCTGCTCGACCCGCTGCGGGCGGCGCTCCGCGAACGACTGACCTTCCACCGGGAGCCGCGCCTGGTCGCGGCCGCCCTCGGCGACGAGGCCGGCTGCCTCGGCGCCGCCCTGCTCGCCCTCGACACCCTGGACTAAGGAGAGCCGATGACCGTGCGCGTGACCGGCAAGGTGGTGACGCCGAACGGCGTGATCCGGCAGGGCTGCGTCGAGATCGTCGGCGACCGGATCCGGGCCGTCGCCGAGTACCCGTCGGTGCGCGACGGGCACTGGATCGTGCCGGGCTTCGTGGACATGCACACCCACGGCGGCGGCGGGCACACCTTCACCACCGGGGACGCCGACTCCGCCCGCGAGGCGGCCGCGTTCCACCTGCGGCACGGCACCACCACCCTGCTGGCCAGCCTGGTCAGCTCGCCGTTCGCGCTGATGCGCGACGCGACGGCGGCCTTCCGGCCGCTGGTGGAGTCGGGGGTCCTGGCCGGCGTCCACTTCGAGGGGCCGTACCTGTCGGCGGACCGCTGCGGCGCGCAGAACCCGGAGTTCCTCCGCGACCCGTCCACCGAGGAGCTGACCGAGCTGATCGAGCTGGGCGGCGGCGCGGTGCGGATGGTCACCCTGGCCCCGGAGCGGGCCGGCGCGCTGGCGGCGATCGAGCTGCTCGTCTCGCAGGGCGTGGTCGCGGCGGTCGGGCACACGGACGCCACCTGGGAGCAGACCCGGGCCGCGGTGGCGGCCGGGGCGAGCGTCGGCACCCACCTGTTCAACGGGATGCGCCCGGTGCACCACCGCGAGCCCGGGCCCGTGGTGGCCCTGCTGGACGCTCCCAACGTGGTGTGCGAGCTGGTCGCCGACGGCGTGCACCTGCACGACGGGATGCTCGGCTTCGCCAGCTCGGTGGCCGGCCCGGAGCGGGCCGCCCTGATCACCGACGCGATGGCCGCCGCCGGCATGCCGGACGGCGAGTACGAGCTGGGCGGCCAGGCCGTCACCGTGGCCGACGGGGTGGCCCGGCTCAGCCGGGACGGCGCCATCGCCGGCAGCACGCTGACCATGGACGCCGCCCTGCGGCACGCCGTCGCGGCCGGCATCGCCCTCACCGACGCCGCCCGGATGGTCGCCACCACGCCGGCCCGGGCGATCGGCCTGGGCGACCGGGTCGGCGCCATCCAGACCGGCCTCCGGGCCGACCTGGTCGTGCTCGACGACGACCTGAACGTCGTCCGGGTGATGCGCGCCGGCGCCTGGGTGGAGTGACGGCTGCCGACGAGGCGGCACAACGCCTGCGAGACGCTACAAACTTGATGACGTCAACGACTCACCCACGTCGGCCGCTCGGTGATGCATCCACGTCATCAAGTTCGTAGCGAGCCACGGGCCCGCCCGCTCCGCGCTGCCCGACGACGCGCGACCCAGGTCAACCGGACACGCGGTGACTGCCGGTCCCCGCAACGCGGCCCACACCGCGACGGGGACCGATGTCAGGCGGTCGGGACCTCGACGCCGAGGACGGCCTGCTCGTCGGGGCGGTGCACCAGCACGTCGGACAGGTACGACTGCACCGCGTGGCGCATCCCGACGTCCCGGCCGGCCCGCTCGGAGAGCAGCCACTTGTGCTCGATGATCTGCGCGAAGAGCTCCTGCGGCTCCAACTTGCGGCGCAGGTGCGCCGGCACCGCCCGGACCACCGGCTCGAAGACCTCGGTGAGCCAGCGGTGCGCGGCCTGCTGCTCGTCGGTCAGGTCGCTCTCCACCCGGTACGCGTCCAGATCGTTGAGGAGCTTGCGGGCCTGGTTCTCCTCGGCGTCCAGGCCGGTGAGCCGGAGCAGCCGGCGGGTGTGGTAGCCGGCGTCGACCACCTTCGGGCGGACCAGGTACCGCCCGTTGTCGGCGGTCGACATGGCCACCTCGGCGACGTCGAAGCCCAGCTCGTTGAGGCGGCGGATCCGGCCCTCGATGTCGTGCCGGGCCGCCCGCTCGATCTGCTGCTCGTAGGTGATCTCGTGCCAGAGCCGTTCGTAGCGCTGCACGACCTCCTCGCAGACCACCTCCGGGTCGATCGACGGGTGCAGCAGCCCGGCCGCCTCCAGGTCCAGCGCCTCGCCGAAGATGTTGACCCGGGCGATCTCCAGGTCCTCGCCCCGCTGGCCGTTGGAGAGCGAGTGGTGCAGCGCCCCGGTCTCGGCGTCGACCAGGTACGCGGCGAACGCGCCCGCGTCCCGGCGGAACAGCGTGTTGGAGAGCGAGCAGTCGCCCCAGAAGAAGCCGGTGAGGTGCATCCGGACCAGCAGCACCGCGAGCGCGTCGAGCAGCCGGTTCATCGTCTCCGGCCGCAGCGTGCGGGAGAAGAGCGCCCGGTAGGGCAGCGAGAACTGGAGGTGCCGGGTGATCAGCACCGGATCGAGCGGCTCGCCGTCGTCGGTCTGCCGGTCGGCCACGATGGCGACCGCCTCGACCGACGGGAAGTCGATCCGCTCCAGGGCGCGGAGCAGGTCGTACTCCCGCTCGGCGACCCGCTCGCCGGTCTCCTTCACCGCGTACACGTAGTCGCCGAGGCGGACGAACCGCACGATGTGCCGCGAGATGCCCTGCGGCAGCGCGACCAGGTGCTGGGCAGGCCACTCCTCCAGCGGGGTCGACCAGGGAAGGTCGAGCAGCGCCGGGTCGACGAGGGCCGAGGTGATCCGCACGGCCACAAGTGTGACGGCTCACCCGGCCGAACGCTTCCCTTCGTGAACCGGCACACAGCCGCCGACGCCCGCGCCGGCCCGCCGCCGCGGCCGGCCGGTAGCGTGGTCGCGTGCGGGACACCACGGAGGTACGCGAGAAGCTGCGGCTCCGGCCCGTCCGGCCGGCCGGCTGGTGGTTCGACGGGCTGCTGCTGGCTGCCCTGGTCGGGCTCACCATGGCGCTCGCCGCGGGCCGGCTGCTCGGCCTCGACCTCGACGTGAGCGCCTGGGCGTTCGCCCACGATCCCGCCCCGCTCTACTGGACCGCCCGGGTGTTCAACCTGCTCGGGCAGGGCGGCCAACTGCTGATGCCGGTCTCCGGGGCGCTCGCTCTGGCAGTCGCCTGGCGTCGGCACTCGGTCCGCCCGCTGCTGCTGGTGGCGGGAACCTTCGTGGTCACCTACCTCACCATCGGCCCGCTGAAGGTCTCGACCGACCGGGCGGCTCCCAGCGCCTCGGTGAAGGAACCGTTCCTGCCGCCCGAGGAGGCGGTGCGGATCTTCAACCACCTGCCGGCCGGCGCGTACTCGATGTCCTATCCGTCGGGGCACGTCGCCAACGCGATCATCTGGTACGGGGTGATCGCGCTGCTGCTCGTCGCGCTGACCGCGGGGCGACTGCCCGCGGGGGTGTACCGGCTGATCCGCGTGGCGCCGCCGGCGATCCTGCTGGTCACCACGACCTACCTGAACTTCCACTGGATCACCGACGGTCTCGCCGGGCTGCTGCTCGGGGTGCTGCTGGACCGGCTGCTGCACCGCGTCCCCTGGGACGACCTGCCGTTGCCGGGGCGGTTGCGGCAGTGGGACCGTCCGTTCACCTCGTACCCCTAGGGTGCTGTCGTGGATCAACTGACGCGACGGTTGGGCGTACCCGATGCGGTGGTCATCGGGCTGGGATCGATGCTCGGCGCGGGCGTCTTCGTGGTCTTCGCCCCGGCCGCGGCGGCGGCCGGCGGCGCCGGGTTGCTGGCCGCGCTGGCCCTGGCTGGCTTCATCGCCTACTGCAACGCGACCAGCTCGGCCCGGCTCGCCGCCCGCTACCCCGAGTCCGGCGGCACCTACGTCTACGGCCGGGAACGCCTGCACCCGTTCGCCGGCTTCCTCGCCGGCTGGGGCTTCGTGATCGGCAAGACCGCGAGCTGCGCGGCGATGGCGCTGACCATCGGCGAGTACCTCTGGCCGGGGCGGGCGCGGCTGGTGGCGGTCCTCGCGGTGGTGGCGGTGACCGCGGTGAACCTGCGCGGCATCGGCAAGACCGCCACCGCCACCCGGGTGCTGGTCGGGATCGTGCTCACCGTCCTGGCGGTGGTCGCGGTGACCGGTGCCCCGCACGTCTCCCTCGACCGGCTGGACGGCGTGGCGGAGACCGGCGTCCGGGGCGTGCTCACCGGGGCCGGCCTGCTCTTCTTCGCCTTCGCCGGGTACGCCCGGATCGCCACCCTCGGCGAGGAGGTACGCGACCCGCGGCGCACCATCCCGCGCGCGGTGCCGCTCGCCCTCGGCGTGGTGCTGGCGATCTATGTGGTGCTGGCCGTGGTCGCGCTCGGGGTGCTGGGCGAGCAGCGGCTGGCCGCGGCGGTCGCCCCGCTGGCCGAGGTGGTCCGGGTGTCCGGGTTGCCCGGCCTGGCCTGGCTGGTCCGGGCCGGCGCGGCCGTCGCGGTGACCGGGGTGCTGCTCTCCCTGCTCGCCGGGGTCGGCCGGACCACGCTGGCGATGGCCCGCCGCCGCGACCTGCCGGGCGCGCTGGCCGCCGTGCACGCCCGCACCCGCGTGCCGCACCGCGCCGAACTGGCGGTGGCGGCCGTGGTGATCGTGGTGGTGGCGCTGGCCGACGTCCGGGGCGCGATCGGCTTCTCCAGCTGCACGGTGCTGGTCTACTACGCGATCGCCAACGCCTCGGCCCTCACCCTGGGGCGGGACCCGGCCCGGAAGATGCCGGTGCAGCTCATCGCCGCGCTGGGGCTGGTGGGCTGCCTGGTGCTGGCGGTGAGCCTGCCGCTGGCCAGCGTGCTCGCCGGCTTCGGCGTCCTCGCCCTCGGCGCCCTCGGCTACGCCGTCCGCCACGCCGTGGCCCGCGGCTGACCCCGGTCAATCCTCCGGCTGGCGGGGCGCCGGCGTTTCGGCCGGCTCGGGCGGGACCGGGGTGGTCTCCCGGAGCAGGGCACTCAGCCCGGCCCGCCGGGCCACCACGGTGAGCCGGTCGCCCGCCTGAATCACCATCCGCCGGTCGGCCGACCAGTCGGTCTTCTGGCCGGGCCGGGTGTACGCGAGCAGGCGCACCTCGCCGGGACGGGCCACCGCGCCGAGCGGGCGGCCGTCCAGCGGGGAGCCGGCCATCACCGGCACCTCGGTGACCAGCAGCGCGTGCCGGCCGACCGGGATGGTGGCGATCACCGCCCGGTCCAGCAGCGCCGCCGCGAAGGCGGGCGCGGCCAGGTAGGACACGCTGCGCGAGATGCCGATGCCGAACGCGCGTTGGATCCGCTCGGCGAAGTCGCCGTCGAAGAGGCGCAGCACCACCCGCAGGTCCGGGTCGAGGCTGCGGGCGTTCAGCGCGGCCCGCAGGTTGGTGCCGTCGTCGGTGGAGACCACCACCAGGGCCTGGCAGGTGGCCACCGAGGCGGCCCGCAGGGTCTTCTCCAGCCCGGCGTCCCCGACGATCAGCGGTACGCCGAGCCGGTGCGCGAGCGAGGCGCCCCGCGCGTCCGGGTTCTTGTCGATGGCCACCACCTCGACCCCGAAGTCGTTGAGCTGGGCCATCACCCGGGTGCCGATGTTGCCCAGCCCGACCACCACCACGTGCCCGGCGCGGTCGGGTTGGATCCGGCCGGTGTGCAGGGCGAGCCGGGCGTTGACGATGCCGTCGACCACGGCGGCGGTGATCAGCGGGATCAGCGCCAGCCCGGCCAGGTTGAGCACCACCTGCATGACCTGGGCGGCGACCGGCTTGGTGAGGTCCGGATCCTGCCCGCTCAACGTGGTGACCAGGGTGAGGTAGAGCGCGTCCGACCAGTTCACCGCGGCCGCGCGGGCGTTCAGCCAACCGAGGAGGGCGATCACCACCAGCAGCGCGAGCACCGCGATCCCGATCTTGCGGGTGGCGAAGCTGCGCACCGCCCGGAGCAGCACCACCACGGGCTCCCGCCGGCGCCGGGCGCGGGCCAGCCGGCGGGCGGCCAGCTCGGTGCCGGCGGGCTGCCCGGTCGCCTCGGCCAGCACCACGTCGGCCGACGGCTCGTCGGCGGGAAGCACCCGGATCAGCTCCGGGTCGGTGGTGACGGCCAGGCCGCAGAGCACGTCCCGAGGGCGTACGTCGGCGCGGCGGGCCGCGTAGAGGGTGCGCCCGCCGTGCCGGAAGTGGGTGGGGGCCAGCTCGCCGAGCGCCGCGGCGACGAACGCCGGGGCGGCCATCGACGCGTCGGAGAGGACCGTGGAGTCGGGGAAGAACTCCCGCAGGCCGTTGGCGAGGCTGGTGTTGAACATGCGTACCACCAGTCGCAGCCGCGGCTCGACCTCCTGGGCGCAGAGCGCCGCGTGCATGTTGCCCACGTCGTCCTGGTGCAGCAGGGCCAGCCCGGCCGCCGCGGCCAGCCCGGCCCGGCGGAAGGTGGCCTCGTCGAGCCGGTCGGCCAGGATCACCTGGACGCCGTCGAGGTCCCGGCCGTCCGGCCCGTCCGAGCGTTTGCGCTCCGGCACCACGAGGGTGACCCGGGGCTGCCCGGCGGGTGACTCGGTGGCCAGCAGGGAGCGGACCACCCAGTAGGCGAGCGGGTCGTTGCCGCAGACCACGTAGTGCGGGCGGGGGTCCCCGTTCGACCGGAGGCGCCACCCGGTGGCCCGACGCGCGCGGTCACGCAGGGGCTCGGCCATGCCCGGATCGTAGTCAGCCGATCGCCGTCCGCGCAGCCCCCTTGATCACGGACGCATGGTGTCCCCGAGTACGGGTAGAGCAGCGCCATGCAGACGTTCCTCCCGTATCCGGACTTCCTGGCCAGCGCCCGCGTGCTGGACCCGAAGCGGCTGGGCAAGCAGCGGGTGGAGACGATCCAGGTGCTGCGCGGCCTGACCCGGCCCGACTACGGCTGGCGCAACCACCCGGCGGTGAAGATGTGGGCCGGGTACGAGGAGGCGCTGACCCGGTACGGGCTGGACATGTGCGCGGTCTGGTGCGAACCGGGCCGGGCGGACACCTGCGCGGCGACCATGGCGGTCGACCTGGCCACCGCCTGCGGCGTGACGATCGTCCGCACCCAGGCCGAGCTGGCCGGGGCCGGCGAGCTGCCGCCCTGGCTGGGCCGGGAGGACGTGCACCGCAGCCACCGGTCGTCCCTGCTGCGCAAGGACCCCGGGCACTACGGCCCCCGGTTCGACGACGTCCCGCCCGACCTGGAGTACGTCTGGCCCCCGTCGGATCGTGAACGGCGCTGCCTGCTGCCGCGGGACGGCTGACCCGGCAGACTGGAGACCCGTCTGCCGGGAAGGTGCACATGGCGCTGTCGCAACTGGTCGGTCGGCTCATCGGCGTACGCGAGCACGTGGTGGACCCCGGCGGCGGTGGCGCCCCGCGGGTGCCGCACCCGGTGCGGGCGGTGGTGGTGGGCGGCGGCATCGCCGGCATGTCGGCGGCGGTGGTGCTGGCCGAGCGTGGCGTGGCGGTGACCGTGCTGGAGGCCGCGCCGACCCTGGGCGGCCGGCTCGGCGCCTGGCCGGAGGAGCTGCCGGACGGCCCGCAGCGCAACGAGCACGGCTTCCACGCGTTCTTCCGGCAGTACTACAACTGGCGGTCGATCCTCCGCCGGGCCGACCCCGGCCTGGGTTTCCTCGCGCCGGTCCCCGGCTACCCGATCCTGTCCGCCCGGTGGCCGACCGAGGAGTTCGGCAAGCTGCCCCCGGCGCCCCCGGCGAACCTGCTGGCGCTGCTGCTGCGCAGCCCCAGCGTGCGCCTGGCCGACCTGCGCGCGATGGATCGGGACGCGGCGCTGCCGCTGCTCGCCTACGACCCGGTCCGCACCTACGCCGAGTTCGACGAGCGGACCGCCGACGAGCTGCTCACCTCGCTGCGGCTGCCGGACCGGGCCCGGGCGATGCTCTTCGAGGTCTTCTCCCACTCGTTCTTCAACCACGAGGCCGAGATGTCGGCCGCCGAGATGATCGCCCAGTTCCACTTCTACCTGCTCGGCAACCCGGAGGGGCTGGCGTTCGACTGCCCGGACCGGGACTACGCGACGGCGATCTGGGAGCCGCTGACCCGGCACGTGCAGCGGCACGGGGGCCGGGTGCGGACCGGCACGGCCGCCGTCCGGCTGGACCGGACGCCGGGCGGCTGGCGGGTGACCAGCGCCGACGGAGACACCTACGACGGCACCCACCTGGTGCTCGCCGTCGACCCGCCGGCGCTCGCCACGCTGGTCGCCGCCTCCCCCGGCCTGGTCGCGGCGGCGCCCCGGCTGGTGGCGCGGATGCCCGCGTTCGGCACCCCGGGCCCGCCGTACGCGGTGGCGCGGTACTGGCTGGACGGTGACGTGCACCCGGATCGGGCGGTGTTCAGCGGGGTCTCCCGGCAGCCCACCCTGGACTCGGTGACGCTCTACCACCGGCTGGAGGACGAGCCGCGCCGCTGGGCGGCGCGGACCGGCGGCTCGGTGGTCGAGCTGCACGCGTACGCCTGCGAGCCGGGCGTGCCGGCCGAGGAGCTGGCCGAGCGGATGCGGGTCGAGCTGACCGCGCTCTGGCCGGAGGCCGCCGGCCTGCGGGTCCGCGAGCTGCGCGCCCGGGTCGAGGCCCGGGCGCCGGCGTTCACCCCGGGCAGCCACGCCGACCGACCGGGGGTACGCACCGACGCGGACGGCCTCTACCTGGCCGGCGACGGGATCCGCACCGAGTTCCCCAGCGCGCTGATGGAGCGGTCGGCGGCGACCGGGATCGTGGCCGCCAACCACATCCTGCGGGCGGAGGGCGCGGCCGCCGAACCGGTCCACTCGGTACGCCCGCGGGGCCTGCTGGCCGGCCGCTGAGCCCCCCGGGCATCGAAATCCGTTGCCCGCCGCCGGGGCGCCGCCCTACCGTGATCCGCGCAAGGTCAACCAGCCCGCCGGGAGCATGCCATGTCGTTGTCGCACGTCACGTGCGTGTCGTCGATGCTGCCCGTCGATGGTTGCCGAGCCGAAGGCCACCGCACCGGAGGGCCGGGCTGACGCGTACCCGCGTCCGTCCCACCGCCGCCCGGTCCCGTGACCGGGCGGTTTTTCGTTGCCGTACCACCGATCGTGAAGGGAGAGCCCGGTGGACGCCGTCCTCGTCATCAACGCCGACCTCGGCCCGCTGCACCGGGTCACCGTCCAGCATGCGATCCGGATGCTCTGCCGGCGGGTCGCCGAGATCCACGAGGCCGAGCCGGACCAGGTCATCGGCGTGTTCCCGATGCCGCGGGTGGTCCGTCTCGTCCGGTACGTGGTCACCCGGTGGCGGTTCAGCGCCGGGCCGGCCTGGTCCCGCGGCGGGGTGCTGCGCCGCGACGGCCGGCGCTGCGCGTACTGCGACGCCCCGGCCAGCACCGTCGACCACATCCTGCCCCGCTCCCGGGGCGGCCGGAACACCTGGAAGAACACCACCGCCGCCTGCTACGACTGCAACCAGCGCAAGGGCGACCGGACGCCGGCCGAGGCGGGCATGCCGCTGCGGCGCGAGCCGGTGACGCCGAGCTGGGCCGCGATGGCCGGGCGGTGACCGACGGCCGGCGGGCACAGGGGGCCGTGTCGGGGGTACGCCTCCGGCGCGGCGCCCGCCGGTCCCTCCCCTTTCCCCACCACCCCCATCTGCCCGCGCCCGCCCGCACCTCTCGGCGCCGCTCCGCGCCGCCCCGGGCCGGCTGCCGCGACGTGCGGGTCGAGGGTGCGCACGGCGGGTCAGCGGGGGGCGGGTGGGGTCCAGGTGAAGCGCGCCGGGCGGCGCTCGTTGACCGCCGCCACCCCCTCGCGGGCCTCGCCGCTGTCCCGGACCTGCCCGTGCCACCAGGCGATCCGGTCGTCGCCGGCGCGACCGTCGATGATCTCCTTGGCCGCCGCGACGGTGAGCCGGGAGCGTTCGGCGATGGCGGCGGTCACGGCCGCCACCCGGGCGGCCAGCGCGTCGGCGGGGAGCACCTCGTCGACCAGGCCGATCCGCAGCGCCCGCCCGGCGTCGACCAGCTCGCTGGTGAACAGCAGGTGCTTGGCGGCGGACGGCCCGACCAGCCTCGCCAGCCGGCGGGTGGTCGGCGCGGGGTAGACCAGCCCCAGCTTGGCCGGGGGTACGCCGAACCGCGCGTCCTCGGCGGCCAGCCGCAGGTCGCAGGCGACGGCCAGCTGGCAACCCCCGCCGACGCAGGCGCCCCGGATCGCGGCGACGGTGGGCTTGGCGAAGGCGGCCAGCCGCTCCTCGGCTTCGACCGCGATGCTGCCGTCCCCGGCCTCCAGCAGCTCGTCCAGATCGCCGAGGTCGGCGCCCGCGCAGAACGTCCCGTCGGCGCCGGTGAGCACCAGGGCCCGTACGGCGGGGTCGGCCTCGATGCCGTCGAGCAGCACCGGCAGCTGCCGCCACATGGCCGGGGTCATCGCGTTGCGGCGGGCCGGATTCCGGATCACCACGGTGGCCACCGGGCCGGTCACCGTGACGGTCAGCTCCGCGTCCGACATCTCTCCCCCTCGCGCCGGCGGTCGGGCCGACCATAACGGCGGGGCCCGGTGACCACCCGCAGGGGGTGGCCGCCGGGCCCCGGGGTCGGGCGGCTACGTCAGGAGACGTTGACCGCGGTGTCGTCGATGACGAAGGACGTCTGCAGGGTGATGTCCTCGGTGCCGGTGAACTTCAGGGTGACGGTCTGGCCGGCGTAGGCGGCCAGGGAGAAGGTGCGCTGGGTGTAGCCGGTGGCCTT
>NZ_JBSGJR010000092.1:0-15656 GCF_053605645.1 Micromonospora sp. NPDC003776 | reverse complement strand
CTTCGCCGGCACCGGCGGCGGCACCGCCAACCCCGACTTCGTGGCCCGGCTGGCCGCCGGGGACCGGGGCGAGGACGGCCCGACCAGCCCGCGCAACGTGCTGCGGTCGGCGTACGTGGCCGACCCGGCGTCGCTCGGCGCGGACGAGGAGCTGCTGCTGGACAGCCTGCTCAGCACCGCCACCGGCGACGGCAACTACCCCGGCACCGCGGTCCCCTCCGCGCACTGGCCGGGCACCGCGGCCGGGGAACGCGGCGTGCTCAACGCCCTGGCGCCGGCCTGGTTCCGGGTCGCCGACGAGCTGGTCGCCGTCCCGGAGAAGGCGCCGGTGACCTGGGTACGCGGTGACGCCGACGTGATCGTCTCGGACACCTCGCTCTTCGACCTGGCGTACCTGGGGTCGCTGGGCGTGGTGCCCGGCTGGCCGGGGGCGGACGAGTGCCCGCCGCAGCCGATGATCGGGCAGACCCGGGCGGTGCTGGAGCGGTACGCGGCGAACGGCGGAACGTACCGGGAGGTGGTGCTGCCCGGCTGCGGGCACAGCCCGCACCTGGAGCGGCCGGGCGAGTTCGTGGCCGAGCTGCTGGCCCTCGCGGGGGTGCCGACGACGGTCTGAACCGCCCGGACCGTGAAATATCCCACGGCGTCTCGACAACGGAGCGTCACGTGGCAGACTCCGGCGCATAACCTTAGCCGCCGTTCATGTCGGCAGTGGCGGAGTCAACCCAGGGGAGGCCGGTCGTGGCGCGCGAGTTCACCAGAGTGGGTGTGGTGGGTCTGGGCACCATGGGTGCCGGCATCGTCGAGGTCTTCGCCCGCAACGGCATCGACGTGACGGCCGTGGAGATCTCCGAGGCCGCCCTGGAGCGCGGCCGGGCCACCCTCACCGGCTCGACCGACCGGGCGGTGGCCAAGGGCAAGCTCGCCGAGGCCGACCGGGACGCCCTGCTGAGCCGGGTCGACTTCCAGGTCGGGCTGGACGCGCTGCACTCGGTGGACCTGGTCGTCGAGGCCGTACCGGAGCACCTGGACCTGAAGCAGCGGATCTTCGCCGAGCTGGACCGGGTCTGCAAGCCCGAGGCGATCCTGGCCACCAACACCTCCTCGCTGAGCGTCACCGAGATCTCGGTCGCCACCACCCGGCCCAACCAGGTCATCGGCATCCACTTCTTCAACCCGGCGCCGGTGATGAAGCTGGTCGAGGTGGTCCGGACGGTGGTCACCTCGGCCGACGTGGTCGCCGACGTGGAGGCGCTCTGCGAGCGGCTCGGCAAGGTCGACGTGACCATCAGCGACCGCGCCGGTTTCATCGCCAACGCGCTGCTCTTCGGCTACCTGAACCACGCGGTGAGCCTGTTCGAGGCGCGCTACGCCACCCGCGAGGACATCGACGCCGCGATGAAGCTCGGCTGCGGGCTGCCGATGGGGCCGCTCGCGTTGATGGACCTGATCGGCCTGGACACCGCGTACGAGATCCTGGACACCATGTACCGGCGCGGCGGCCGGGACCGCCGGCACGCCCCGGTGCCGCTGATCAAGCAGATGGTCACCGCCGGGCTGCTCGGCCGGAAGTCCGGCCGGGGCTTCTACACCTACGAGCGGCCGGGCTCGCCGAAGGTCGTACCGGACGAGCACACCCCGGTGGCGGCGGACGCCGCGCTCGCCGAGGGCGCCCGGGTCGTCGCGAAGGTCGGCGTGGTCGGCTCCGGCACCATGGCGACCGGCATCATCGAGGTCTTCGCCAAGGCCGGGTACGAGGTCATCTCGGTGACCCGGGGCGCGGAGAAGTCCGCCAAGGTCTGCGAGGCGGTCAAGACCTCGCTGAACAAGGGCGTGGTCCGGGGCAAGCTCAGCGAGGCCGACCGGGACGCCGCGCTGGGCCGGGTCACCTGGTCGGCCACCCTGGAGCACCTCGCCGACGTCGACCTGGTGGTCGAGGCGGTGGTCGAGGAGTTGAGCGTCAAGAAGGCCCTCTTCGCCAGCCTCGACGAGATCTGCAAGCCGGGCGTCGTGCTCGCCACCACCACCTCGTCGCTGCCGGTGATCGACGTGGCGATGGCCACCCAGCGCCCGGCCGACGTCGTCGGCCTGCACTTCTTCAACCCGGCGCCGATCATGCCGCTGGTGGAGATCGTGCGGACCATCCGTACCTCGGCGGAGACCACGGCCACCGCCCGCGCGGTCTGCGCGGCGCTGGGCAAGACCGGCGTGGTCTGCGGGGACCGGTCCGGCTTCATCGTCAACGCGTTGCTCTTCCCGTACCTGAACGACGCGGTCAAGATGCTGGAGGCGAGCTACTCCACCGCCGACGACATCGACCACGCGATGAAGCTCGGCTGCGGCTACCCGATGGGCCCGTTCGAGCTGCTGGACGTGGTCGGGCTGGACGTCTCGCTGGCCATCCAGCGGGAGCTCTACCTGGAGCTGCGCGAGCCGGGGTTCGCCCCCGCGCCGCTGCTGGAGCACCTGGTCACCGCCGGCTACCTCGGCCGCAAGAGCGGCCGTGGCTTCCGCGACCACACGAACCGCTGATCCGGGTCAACACCGGACGCCGGTGAGGGCGTCCTGAGGGTGTGACCTTCGAGGAGTACGTCGGCAGCCGCGGCCCGGCCCTGATCCGCCTGGCCCGGCTGTTGACCGGTGACGAGCACCGCGCCGAGGACCTGACGCAGGACGTGCTGGCGCGCGCGTACGTGCACTGGCGCCGGATCGCCCGGGCCGACCGGCCCGACGTGTACGTGCGCCGGATGCTGGTGAACGCCAACAACTCGTGGTGGCGGCGCCGGTCCAGCCGCGAGGTGGCCGTGGACACCTTCGCCGACCGGGCCGACCGGGGCGATCTGGGCGGGGAGACCGCCGAGCGGGACGCCCTGTGGCGGCTGATCCTCGGCCTGCCCGACCGCCAGCGCGCGGTGCTGGTGCTGCGCTACTACGAGGATCTGGACGACGTCACGATCGCCCAGATCCTCGACTGCTCGCCGGTCACCGTCCGTACCCACGCGATGCGGGCGCTCGCCCACCTCCGGGAGCGCTGCGGCGCCCCGACGACCCAGGGGAGCCGGCCGTGACCGACCTCGACCAGCGGATCGCCTCGGTGCTGCGGGAACGCGCCGAGGGAGAGACCGACACCCACCGCCTGCTGCGGACGTCCCGGGCCCGGGGGCGGCGCCGCCAGCTACGCCGCCGGGCCGCCACCGGCACCGCCCTGGCCCTGGTGGGGGTGCTCGGCTTCGTCGGCGTGACCGGCACGGACCTCGGCGGGCTTTCGGGCCGGTTGCCGTGGGCCGGCGCCACGCCGGCCGCCGCCGCTCCGGTGCCGCCCCGGGCCGACGGGGTGCCGGGTGCGGCCCAGCGCCCCGACCTGGTCGGCACCGACACACAGGTGCTCCACCTGGGCGTGGACACCAGCCGGGCCCGCTACCTGAGCTGGGCCGTCTACGGCTCGAACCAGGTCGAGTCGGTCCGGTTGCGGGTCGGGGGTGGACCGCCGGTCCTGGTGGAGGTGAGCCGCTCCGCCCAGGCGGTCCACGAGCTTCTGCTCGATGGCCTCCCCGTCGAGCAGGGCGTGGTCCCGGTGACCTTCGACGGCGTCGTCCGGCAGTTCCGCAACGGTGCCGGCGGCCTCGTCAAGGCCTGGCAGCCGGTCGCCGGCCTGTACGCCCGGGCGAGCATGCTCGGCAGCACCGATCGGGGCATGCTGACCAAGGCCGTGAACGCCCTGCGCTGGGATGAGGCACGCCGGTGCGACGCACCGCTGCGGCTGAGCGTGCTGCCGGAGGGCGCGAAGATGGCCACCTGCTCCGTCGACGCCACCGCCTTCCCCGGCGGTCTCCACGTCGAGCTCGTCCTGTACCGCGAGCCATCGGCGAACATGTGGGTGCGATTGGAGTACGGGGCCCAGATCGCGACCGACCGCGCGGAGAGCAATCGCACTGTCCGTGGCCGTCCCGCCTACCTCTATCCAGACGGCAGGAAGCTCGAACTGCTCGGCCTTCCGAGAGCACACCTGAGCGCCGAGTTCGGCTGGCCGTTTCCGGACGATCACGCGCACCAGAGCCAACTGGACTTCACCGAGGCCGACGCGACGAGCGTTCTGGCCGGAACGCAGGTGGCGAAGGAGCTGACCGACCCGGAGACCTGGAAGTGACCGGCGCCGGCCGGGCCGCCCGACCCGGGCCGGTCCGGCCGGCGGCCCGTACGCTTGGTGACCGTGAGCCCCCGTCGCAACCGGCCTCGCCGGGACGAGAACCCCCAGCTGGACTCCGAGCGGGTACGCCAGGGCGTGCCGACCGTCCAGCAGTGGCGCGACGGCGACTGGCAGGTACGCGGGATCAGCGGCGGGGCGTCGGTCAAGACGTACCGTTGCCCCGGCTGTGACCAGGAGATCCGCCCGGGCGTGGCGCACGTGGTCGCCTGGCCGGCCGACGACCGGGGTGACCTGACCGACCGGCGGCACTGGCACAGCGGCTGCTGGCGGGCCCGGGACCGGCGCGGGCCGAACCTCCAGCGCGGCCGCAGCGCCCCGCGGCACGGCTGAGCGATCTGGATCACCCTGTTTCCGCCCCGGCGGGCGGCGGGCGCGGCGGCGCGGGAAACTGGGACGGTGAGCACACCGATCCGTGCGTCGTCGATCCTGCCCGGCCACCGGGAGGACATCGAGCTGCACACCGCCGACGGACTGACCCTGGTCGGTGAGCTGGCCCGCCCGCTGGACCGGGAGCCGGCCGGCACCCTGGTCTGCCTGCACCCGCTGCCCACCCACGGCGGGATGATGGACAGCCACGTGTTCCGCAAGGCGGCCTGGCGGCTGCCGGCCCTGGCGGACCTGGCGGTGCTCCGGTTCAACACCCGCGGCACCAGCAGCGTCCGCGGCACCAGCGAGGGCGCGTTCGACAACGCCGTCGGCGAGCGCTACGACGTGGCCGCCGCGATCGAGTACGCCGAGTTCGCCGAGCTGCCGAACATCTGGCTGGTGGGCTGGTCGTTCGGCACCGACCTGGCGCTCAGGTACGGCTGCGACCCGGCGGTGGCCGGAGCCATCCTGCTCTCCCCGCCGCTGCGCTTCTCCACGCCGGAGGACCTCGCCGTCTGGGCGGAGTCGGGCCGGCCGCTCACCGCGCTGGTGCCCGAGTTCGACGACTACCTGCGCCCGGAGGAGGCCCGGCAGCGCTTCGCGGCCGTGCCGCAGGCCGAGGTCGTCGGGGTACCCGGCGCCAAGCACCTCTGGGTCGGCGACGCGGAGACCGTGCTCGACGAGATCGTCCGGCGGGTCAACCCGGCCGTGCCGGTGCCGCTGCCCACGACCTGGGACGGCCCGATGGAGACGGGTGACGTCAGCGCGTACGCGGACCGCACGGTGGCCGCGTTCGCCGACACCCCGGTGCCCGGCCCGCAGCAGCGGCGGGCCGGCTGACCGTCATCGGGAATCCTGCCGGGGAAGGACCACCTCGCGGAGGATGAGCTGGAGGGCGGCCACCGTCGGGATCGCGATCAGCGCGCCGACCACGCCCAGCAGCGACACCCCCAGCAGCGCGGCGAGCAGCGCCGCCACCTCGTTGACCGAGACCGCCCGGCGCATGATCTTCGGGTAGATGAGGTAGTTCTCCACCTGCTGGTAGATCACGAAGAAGACCAGGCAGGCCACGCCGATCGGCAGGTCGGTGGCGAGGCCGACCAGGGTCACCACCACCGCGCCCAGGGTCGCCCCGATCTGCGGGATCAGGTCGGTCACCGCGACCACCACGGCCAGCGCGAACGGGTACGGCAGGCCGACCACCAACGCGAAGACGAAGGTGCTCGCCCCGGCCAGCACCGCGATGGCGAGCGCCCCCACCATGTACGCGCCGACCCGGGTCAGGATCTCGTCGCCGATCAGCCGGACCCGTGGCCGCCGGGAGCGCGGGACCAGCGCGTACCCGAGGTCGCGCAGCCGGTCGAAGTAGGCCAGGAAGTAGATGGTCAGCACCAGGATGGTCAGCGCCCGGAAGAGGGTGCCGAAGATCAGCTGCGCCCCGCCGAGCACGCCGCCGAGGACCCGGCCGAGGTTGCCGGCGTTCGCCACGGACTGCACCCGTTGCACCACGTCGTACCGCTCGACGAGGTCGTTGACCGTCGGGTTGCGGCGCAGGTCCTCCACGTAGCCGGGGAGGTGGTCGATGAACTGCCCGGACTGCGTCACCACCGGCGGCACCAGAGCCAGCAGGCCGCCGACGATCAGCAGCACCAGGGTCAGCGTCACCACCGCCACCGCCAGCCCGTGCGGCAGCCCCCAGTTGCGGAGCCGGACCACCGCCGGGTGCAGGCCGACCGCGAGGAAGAGCGCGATCAGCACCAGCACCAGGATGCCGGCGGAGTTGCGGACGCCCAGGAAGACCGCGTACGCCAGGAACACGCCGAGCGCCCCGGTGAAGCCGACCAGGAAGCTGCTGCGCCGCAGCGGCTTGCCCGGTACCCCGAACCGCCCGCTCGGCTCGAACTCGGTCGGCTCCTCGGCGTCGCTGTCCGGCCGACCAGCGGCCGGTGTGGCTCCGTCCTCGCCCGTGCTCCCGGTCCCGGGCTCGCCCTTGCCTCCGGCCGCGGGCCCGGCGTCGGTCCCGGGCTCCGGCTCGGGGCGCAGCGCGTCCAGCGGGTCCTGGTCCTCCGGCAGCGCCTCGCCCGACGGCCCGTTCTGCGTCACGCGACCTCCCCGGATCCCGCCCCGGCGTACCTGACGGCGGATCGCGTGATCCGCGATCTCCTGCCCGGAGGGTAGCCGCAGTGTCGCCCGCCGACCATCCCTTCCCGGGCGACCCGGGTTCGCGAACAGCTACGAACTTGATGACGGAAATGACTCAACCGAGCCGAGTCGTTCACGTCATCAAGTTCGTAGCCTCCGGGCAATGCATCGGTCGGCCGGCGGTGGGCCGAACTCTGGTGGCTAGGTCGGCCGGTGGGGCGCGGGACGCCGGCGTGGGACCGACCGGGCGGCGCGGCGAGACCGGTTTGGAAGCCGCCGGGCGGTGGCGCGGGGCCGGCGACGCGCCGACACGGTCCTCCCGGCGGCGCGGTGCCGGTCGCCGGGCGGTCCGCACCTGTCGGTGGGGGCCCGGTCCCCGATCCGACTCCGGTGTGGTCACTCCTTGTCGACGGTGACCGTGCTCGGCTTGGCGCTGCGCTCGTCGGTGGTCGGCTTCGTCGGACGCTTGCCGTTCTCACCGGTGCTGGTGATCTTCGTGGGGGTGGCGCCCCGGCCACCCTCGCCCGGTACGGCGGCCACCGTCGGCTCGCCGTCCACGCCGCCCGCGGCCGCGCCGCCGTCCACCGTGGTGACCGGTTCGGCGACCGGCCGGGCCTTGCCGGCGTTCGCGCCGGATTCCGTTCCGGCAGCCGGTTCCACGTCCGCCGTGGCCGGCTCGGTGGCGGTCGCCGGGTCCGTGGCCGTCACCGGTTCGGTCGCCGTGGCCGGGCCGGGGGCCGTTGCCGGCCCGCTGCCGTTCGGGGAGACGGCCGCCGTGCCCCGGGCGGTCACGGTTGCCGAGCCCTTCCCGGCGGCCGGCGTGTCGGTGCCCGTCGGGGGTGCTTCCGGCCCGGCCGTCGGCCCGCCGTCGCCACCGGCCGCGGCGGCCAGCTCGTCGGGGTCCACCGGCGTGGCGGTGAGCCCCGCGCCCGCGATCCGCAGCTCCGCCAGCCGGCGCTGGAGGTCGTCCGACTCCTGCCGCGACTTCCAGGTCTCCGTGCGCAGGTCGGCCAGCTCCTGCTGGGCCTGGGCGATCTCCAGCATCACCTGGGCGAGCTGCTGCCGGCCGGCGGCCACCTCCTGCTGGGTGGCGGCCAGGTGCTGCTGCGTGGTGGCCAGGTGCTGCTGCGTGGTGGCCGCGTACTCCTCGAACTGCCGACGGGACGCGGCGACGTGCTCGTCGGCCTTGCGGCGCCGGTCGGTGGCGTCCGCCTCGGCGCGCTTCAGCAGCTCGGCTGCCTCCGCCTCGGCCCGCCGGCGCATGGTCAGCGCGTCCTGCTCCGCGGCCTGCCGGATTGTGGCGGCGCCCTGCTCGACCTCCTGCCGGCGGGCGGCGTACGTCTGCTCCAGCTCGTCGTGCCGCTTCTTGTGCTGCTTGTCGAGCTCGTCGCGGCGCTTGGCGTAGTCCTGCTCGGCGGCGGCGTGGCGCTGGGCCAGCTCCTTCTCGGCCGCCTCGCGCCGGGACTTGACCTCCTGCTCCACGCCGGCCCGCCAGGCGCCCAGCTCCTGCTGGGTCTGCGCCCGGGCCTGCTGCACGTACGCCTCGGTCTCGCTGCGCATCCGCTGCACGTACGCCTCGACCTCGGCGCGGTTGCGCTTGCCGGCCTCGGCTGCCTCGCTGGTGAGCCGGTTGGCCTCGGTCCGCGCGCGGCCCCGGGTGGCCTTCGCCGCCTCCTCCGCGTCGTCGACGATCTTCTTGGCCTCGGCGAGCGCCTTCGCGTGGGTGGCCCGGCCGGCCTCGGCCGCGGACTCGGTGAGGCGCTTCGCCTCCTGCTGGGCCTTGCCGTGCACCTCCTTGGCCGCCTCGCGGAGCTGGGTGGCCTCCTGCTGGGCCTTGGCCAGCGCCTCCTTGGCCGTCTCGCGCAGCCGTGCGGCCTCCTGCTGGGCCCGGGAGTGGATCTCCTTGGCGGTGTCCCGGAGCTGGGTGGCCTCCTGCTGCGCCGCGGCCAGCGCGGCCTGCGCGTCCTTCCGCAGCTTCGCGGCCTCGTCCCGGGCGGCCTTGAGGGTGGACTCCGCCTCGGCCTTGCGGGTGGCGGTGTGCCGCTCCTCCTCGGCCCGGCGGGCGGCGAGGGCGATCTCGAAGTCCTTCAGCGCCTGGGCGGCCTGCTCCCGGGCCTCCTCGATGATGTGCTCGGCGGTGGCCCGGCGGGCCTCGATCTCCTCGTTGGCGGCGGCGAGGATCTCGTCCGCCTGCTCCTCGGCCATGGTGAGGATCTGCTCGACCCGGGGACCGAGGTGCCGGAAGGACGCCCGGTCGACCACACCCGACTGTTTGCGCACCTGGGCGAGGTCGCGTTGCAGGACCTCCACCTGGCCGGCCAGCTTGTGGATCTGGGTGTACGCCTGCTCCCGCTCGCCCGTCAGCGCCGCGATCTCGTGCTCGGCACGAGCCACGTACCGGTCGACCTGTCGTTTGTCGTAACCCCGCAGCGCGGACTCGAAGCTGGGCTCCGTGGTCACATCACCGCCGAGCGCGAACAGTTCCTCGCCGTGCGACATGCCCCCATCCTCACACGCATCCGGCTCTGCTGGGGCGATACGGACGCCCCTGTTGGGACCTACTTCACTGAGGTGGCGAAACGGACCGGAAAGCATGACGGCGCGGGGCGGCACCGGTCACCCGGTGTCACCCCGCGCCGCGGCTCATGCCCCGTTGCGGGTGGTGCTCAGCTCGCCGACTCGGCGGTGACCTTCTCGTCGGAGCCGCCGGCCTTGGCCGCCTCCGGCTTGGCCCCGGCCTGCGGCACGCCCGGCACGATGCCGGCCAGACCGGAGAGCATCTGACCGAGCTGGGAGGTGACGGCGTCCTTCTGCCGGGTCAGGTCCTCGACCTCGCGGCGGGCCGCCTGGGTGGTCAGCTCGGCCTCGGTGCGGGCCTCGTTGAGCACGCGCTGCGCCTCGGCCTTCGCCTCGCTGAGCGTCTTGTCGGCCAGCGCCTTGGCCTTGTCCACCGTCTCGTTGGCGGTGCGCTCGGACTCGATCCGGCGGGCCTCGGCCCGCTGCTCGATCTCCTTGGCCCGCTCCTGGGCGGCCCGGGCGCGCTGCTCGGCCTCGCTGACCAGCTTCTGGGTCTGCGCGACCTGGGCGGCGTGCCGCTCCGACTCCTCGCGCTCGGCCTTCTCGCGTCGCTCGGCGAGCTGGAGCTCCAGGGCCTGCAGGTCCTTGTCCCGCTTGTCCCGGGCGTCGGTGAGCAGCTTGGTCGCCTCGGCGCGCTTCTCCTCGGCCTCCCGGGCCGCCTTCGCCCGCTGCTGGGTGATCTCCCGCTCCGCGGTGGCCCGCAGGGTGGCGACCTCACGCTCGACCGTGGACTTGAGCTCGGCCACCTCGTGCGCGGTGACCGTACGCAGCTGCTTGGTCTCCCGGTCGGCGTCGGCGCGCAGCGTGTCGGCCTCGCGGCGGGCCTGCACCCGGACCTCGGCGGCCTCGCGCTCGGCGGCCGTCCGGACGCTGCCCGCCTCCCGCTCGGCGGTGGCCTTCATGGCGGCCGCCTCGGCGCGCGCCTTGTCGGTGATCTCCCGCGCCTCCAGCCGGGCGGCGGAGAGGATGCCCTCCGACTCCCGCTTGGCCTCGTTGCGGTGGTCGTTGGCCTGCTCCTCGGCCAGCCGGAGGATCTGCTCGACGCGAGTGCCCAGGCCGGAGAGGGTCGGCCGGCTGTTCTCCTCGAGCTGCTTGTTGGTGTCGGCGAGCTTCTGCTCGAGCGCGCTCTGGCGCTGCTCGGCCTGGCGGAGCCGGCGCTGGGCGTCGTTCATCCGCTGCTCGGCCTCGGCGCGGGCCTGCTCGGACTGGGTCAGCGCGGCGCTGAGCCGGCCGATGAAGTCGTCGACCTGACCCTTTTCGTATCCGCGCAGGGTGACCGTGAAATCGGGCTGGGAGTTCGCGTTGTCGAAGAACGCAAGAGGGGAGGACTGCTGCTGGGGCATTGGGACATACTGGCAGACGCCCCAGGGTGCTTCGCAAGAGCGGTGCGGAGCTTTCGTGTCCTCATTACATGGTCAACTCCGCCGGTCCGACGGGACCGGACCAAACGGCGATCTTGGCAGCTCCCGGGCGCGCCGGACGTCACCCGGAGTGAGCACGAAAAGGCCGCGGGCGGATCGCCCGCGGCCCTTTGTCGGACGGCAATCGAATGGTGTCCGGCGCGATGAAAAGGCAATGCCCACTCCGCGCTTTGGTCGTGCCGGGATCAGCCGGACGGGTCAGTGACCGCGGAACCGGTTGATCGCCGTTTCGTGCCGGGACCGCAGCTCGGTGTCCCGGACGCCGAGGCCGTCGGACGGGGCGAGGCAGCGCACCCCGACCTTGCCCTGGTGCGCGTTGCGGTGCACCTCGTACGCGGCCTGGCCGGTCTGCTCCAGCGGGTAGGTCTTCGACACGGTCGGGTGCACCTTGCCCAGGGCCACCAGGCGGTTGGCCTGCCACGCCTCGTGGTAGTTGGCGAAGTGGCTGCCGACGATCCGCTTGAGATGCATCCAGAGGTAGCGGTTGTCGTACTGGTGCAGGTAGCCGCTGGTGGAGGCGCAGGTGACGATCGTGCCGCCCTTCTTGGCGACGTACACGCTGGCGCCGAAGGTCTCCCGGCCGGGGTGCTCGAAGACGATGTCCGGGTCCTCGCCGCCGGTCAGCTCGCGGATCCGCTCGCCGAACCGGCGCCACTCGTCCTGGTCCTGGGTCTCCTCGTCCTTCCAGAACCGGAAGCCCTCGGCGGTGCGGTCGATGACCAGTTCGGCGCCCATCTTGCGGCACAGCTCGGCCTTCTCCGGCGAGGAGACCACGCAGACCGGGATCGCGCCGCCGTTGAGCGCCATCTGGGTGGCGTATCCGCCGAGGCCGCCGGAGGCGCCCCAGATCAGCACCACGTCGCCCTGCTTCATGTTCGCGCCGTGGTGCGAGACCAGCTGGCGGTACGCGGTGGAGTTGACCAGCCCCGGGCTGGCCGCCTCCTCCCAGCTCAGGTGGCGGGGCTTGGGCATCAGCTGGTTGGCCTTGACCACGGCCAGCTCGGCCAGGCCGCCGAAGTTGGTCTCGAAGCCCCAGATCCGCTGCTGCGGGTCGAGCATGGTGTCGTCGTGGCCGGCCGCGTCCTCCAGCTCGACCGAGAGGCAGTGCGCGACCACCTCGTCGCCGGCCTTCCAGCGGGTCACTCCGGGCCCGGTCCGCAGCACCACGCCGGCGGCGTCCGACCCCACCACGTGGTACGGCAGGTCGTGCCGGCGGGTCAGCTCGGAGAGCCGGCCGTAGCGCTGAAGGAACTTGAACGTGGGCAGTGGCTCGAAGATGCTCGTCCAGACGGTGTTGTAGTTGATGGCGCTGGCCATCACCGCCACCAGCGCCTCGCCCGGGCCGAGCTCCGGGGTCGGCACGTCCTGGACGTGCAGCGCCTTGCGCGGGTCCTTGTCGCGGGTGGCCATGCCGTCGAACATCCGGGTGTCCTCGGCGCGGACCACCACGCCCCGGTAGGTCTCCGGTACCGGCAGGCCGGCGAGGCCGGCGAGTTCCCGCTCCGGCTGCGCGGAGCCCTCCGCCGCCATGATCGCTTCGAGGATGTCCTGCACGGTGACCTCCCGTTCGTTGCGCACCCGCACCGGGGGCGGGCAGGGGTGCTGCCATCGTCGGCGCCGGTGCGACGGGACCGCCATGTCGGCAATCGACACATCCGGCACCGGTCGCGTTCCTGTGGGGCCGGACGTTACTGAACGGTAGCTAGGGTCGGAAGTCCTGTGTGAAAAACTGCATCCGCCGATGCGTGGAGGTGTCCGTGGGAACGCGGAACCGCGCACCGCCGCGCTCGTTCCCGGCTGCTGGGACGGTGTCCCGCCCGCCGGTCACGGGCGGGACGAGGCGGCTCAGTGTCCGGTCGCGGCGGGCTCGACCAGCTCGACCAGCACCCCGCCGGCGTCCTTCGGGTGCACGAAGTTGATCCGCGAGTCGGCGGTGCCGCGCTTCGGGGCCTCGTAGAGCAGACGCACCCCCCGCTCGCGCAGCGCCGCGCAGGCCGCGTCGATGTCGGCGACGGTGTACGCCACCTGCTGCACCCCCGGCCCGTTGCGGTCCAGGAACTTCGCGATCGTCGAGCTGGGCGACAGCGGGGCGAGCAGTTGGAGACAGCCGCCCTCGGTGGTCGGGCCGACCGCCAGCATCGCCTCGCGGACGCCCTGTTCCTCGTTGGTCTCGGTGTGCACGCAGCGCATCCCGAAGGTGCGGGCGTAGAAGTCGATCGCGGCGTCCAGGTCGGCCACGGCGATCCCGACGTGGTCGATGCGGCGCAGACCGATGTCCGTGACGACGTCGGCGGCGGGCTCGACGGGGGAGTTCTCAGCCATGGGGACAAGTCTGACCGAACGATCGTTCCGGAGGGAGGCCGCAACCAGTCGGGCATGTCACTCCCACGGAACGGACCATGCCCCGACGCCCTCGGCGGGAGCCTCGGCCGAACGGCCGAACCCGGAGGGAGCTCATCGGGCCGGCATCCTCCGTACGCCCGAGCAGCGGTCGGCCGCGTTCCCACCGTCCTGCTGGCGGACGATGCCCCGCTGGACCGGTGGCGAGCAGGATGCAAACCGGCACGCTCATCAGCAATGGTCGCCCCCCGGCCAGCGCTCGCGGCCCGGCACGGGGGCACCGACCGGACTCGGGGAGGTCCGAGCCGTGCGCACGGCACCGAAGAAGCGCGGCAACGCACCGGACGCCAGAGCGTCCCGCCACCGGACGACGCCGCCCGCGGAGCGCGCGGCATGACGCTGGAGCAGTGGGCGGCAGCCGGTGTGGTGCTGGGTGCGATCCTCAGCGGGCTGACCCTGGCCGTGACGGTGAGCCGGCCGCTGCGTCGCCTGGCCCGGCAGAACGAGGAGTTCCGTCAGGACTGGTACGGGGTGCCGGCCAGGCCGGGCCACGACGCCGTCCCGGGGGTGCCGGAGCGGCTGCGGCGGATCGAGACGGAGCTGCACCCGAACGGTGCGGGCACGCTGCGGGACGCGGTCAACGACGCGGAGCGCCGCCTCAAGGGGGTGGAGGCCCGCCTCGACGACCACCTCCGCTGGCAGCACGATGGGACGCACGATGGCTGACCCGGGCGCCACCTCATCGATCGTTCGGCATATGCGAACCCGGACGGGTCAAGGTTGATCTGCAACTTGCACACGGTGAAGAGTACGGATGGTGAGTCTGCTGTCACGCCCAGTCGCTGCCATCTGGATCCCCTCCCACGTCCACCGGATCGAACCGCACGTCATGGCCTGCCTGGAGCACGCGAGGCGGTGTCGCTACGACCTCCTCGGGATCATCACCGCGGCACCGTGGGACGAGGTCAGGCAGATGATGATCGAGGGGAAGGTCGACGTGGTGGTGGTCGCGGAGCTGGGGCACCTCCCGCCGGACCGGACCCCGCGGATCGAGGTGGCCGGCCGACCGGCTCACCCGTCGCCGTCGTCGTCGCCCAGGGGTCCGGTGCCGCCGCGCCGGCGCCATCCGCCGCGGGGCTGAACGCGCCGACGCGCCTGGACCTGCGGGATCGCCCGCCGGGCCGGCCGGGCCCGGGATGCCGGATGCGCGGCGCGCCACCAATTCCATCGATGCTCATGGTTTGGGCGGATTGCGGACGTGCTCGGGGTCACCGTACTGTCGCTGTCCGCGGCAGATATGGTGCGATCTAACAATCGTTAAGGCGTACAGCTTGGCACCCCCCTCGGAGGCAGGCATGGCTTCGGTGATCGTCAGCGGCGCGCGGACCCCGATGGGGCGCCTGCTGGGCAACCTCAAGGACCTCCCCGCGACCAAGCTCGGTGGCATCGCGATCAAGGCGGCCCTGGAGCGGGCCGGCGTCGCCCCCGACCAGGTGCAGTACGTGATCATGGGGCAGGTGCTCCAGGCCGGCGCGGGCCAGATCCCGGCCCGCCAGGCGGCCGTCGAAGCGGGCATCCCGATGTCCACCCCGGCGCTGACCATCAACAAGGTCTGCCTCTCCGGACTGGACGCCATCGCCCTGGCCGACCAGCTCATCCGGGCCGGCGAGTTCGACATCGTGGTGGCCGGCGGCATGGAGTCCATGACGAACGCCCCGCACCTGCTGCTCGGCCAGCGCTCCGGCTACAAGTACGGCGACGTCACGATCAAGGACCACATGGCCCTGGACGGCCTCACCGACGCCTGGGACTGCTGCTCGATGGGCGAGTCGACCGAGCGGCACGGGGCGAAGCACGGCATTTCCCGCGAGGAGCAGGACGCCTTCGCCGCGGTTAGCCACCAGCGCGCCGCCGCCGCCCAGAAGAACGGCCACTTCGCCGACGAGATCACCCCGGTGATCATCCCCCAGCGCAAGGGTGACCCCCTGGTGATCAGCGAGGACGAGGGCATCCGCCCGGACACCACCGCCGAGTCGCTGGGCAAGCTCCGCCCGGCGTTCAGCAAGGACGGCACCATCACCGCCGCCAGCTCCTCGCCGATCTCGGACGGCGCCGCCGCCGTGGTCGTGATGAGCAAGGCCAAGGCCACCGAGCTGGGGCTGACCTGGCTGGCCGAGATCGGCGCGCACGGCAACGTGGCGGGCCCGGACAACTCCCTGCACTCCCAGCCGTCCAACGCCATCAACCACGCGCTGAAGAAGGCCGGCCTGGGCGTCGGCGACCTCGACCTCATCGAGATCAACGAGGCGTTCGCCGCGGTCGGCATCCAGTCCACCCGTGACCTGGGCGTCAGCCTCGACAAGGTCAACGTCAACGGCGGCGCGATCGCGCTCGGCCACCCGATCGGCATGTCCGGCGCCCGCCTGGTGCTCACCCTGGCGCTGGAGCTCAAGCGGCGGGGCGGCGGCACCGGCGCGGCCGCGCTCTGCGGCGGCGGCGGCCAGGGCGATGCCCTGATCATCCACGTCCCGAACGGCGCCGAGAGCTGACCGTGGGCGAAGGTCTCGAGAACGTCCCGGCGGCGGCCACCAGCTCGGTGCGCC
>NZ_JBSGJR010000091.1:0-15863 GCF_053605645.1 Micromonospora sp. NPDC003776 | reverse complement strand
GCTCCTCCTCGTCGTCCTGCTCCTCGTCCTCGGCCGCCCGGGCCAGCACCGCCGCGGCGAGCGCCCGGTCGTCCGGGTGGCAGCCGGGCGTCACCAGCATCAGCTTCGCCAGCGACTCCTCGATGGTGACCAGCCGGTTCGCCGCCACGGCGGCGTCGAGCCGGGCCCGGACGAGCTGACGGACCTCCGCCCGCAACTCGGGTTCCCGGTAGGCGGCGGTGACGAGCGCGAAGAGCGCCGCGTCGGCGACCCAGTCCTCGACGCCGAACGCGAGGTCCACCAGCACCTCGCGCCGGGTCGAGGTCGGCCACGGCTGGTCCTTGGCGTGGTGCAGGATGCCGAGGCACACCCACGGCTGCATCAGGCGGTACCAGTAGGTGGGCGTCGACCTGGCCAGGTGCTGCCAGCGGGGGGCGTCCGGTGGGCCGGGCAGGTGGGCGAGCAGTCCGAGCAGGTCGGCCAGGGCCAGCTCACCGAGCGGGGCGGCCTTCACGTACCCGGAGAGCGGAGACTGCCACGGCTCCCCGGCGACCTGGTGCAGCAGCCGGACCGCGGCCTCCGACGGCGCCGGCACGGCGGGCAGCGGCTCGGTGCCGTCGTACCGCCAGATCGCGTACCGGCCGGGCCGGACGGGCGTGCGGATGTCGGGCGCCGGGAACTCGGCGATGCCGATGTGGACGGGGCCGGCGACCCGGCGGAACGCCGTGACGGCGCTGGCGGGCTCCGCGGCCGACAGGCCGAGCTCGCTGACTTCGAGCTGCTCGCCCTGGGCCCGGCGGCCGCCGATCTCGTTGCCGACGTTGGTGATCGCCTCGCTCGGCATCGGCACCCAGTTGAGCCAGGGCCGTTTCGATCCCGCCAGGGCGAACACCACGTCGGTCATCCCGCACGGGTGCGGATCGTCCTGCACCGCGACCAGCTCGGCGACGTCGCCGGAGGTGCGGAACCGCAGGGCGTGCCGCGCGGCGTCACGGTGCGGGAAGGTCGGATCGTCGGCCATCTGCCGCAGGTCTGCGTCGGCGTCGCCGGAAAACATGGCGCGGAGCGTAGCAAGCACGGGCGGGCCACGGGGGACCCCGCCGACGGCCGCCCACCCGGCGGCGAGGTCAGCGGCGGACGCCGACCCCGCCGTAGCCGTGCGACACCGCCGCGTGCGGTTCGCCGTCGGGCCGCCAGTCGGCCAGCCACACCAGACCCGGTTCGACCAGCTCGTACCCGTCGAAGAAGCGGGCGGTGGCGGCGTGCGTGCGGAGCACGATCGGCGCGCTGCTGCGCTGGTAGACCTGCCGGCCCTGCTGGGTGGGGACCGGCGGGGCGCCGTCCGTGGTCAGGTGGGACAGCACGAGCATGCTGCCCGGCGCGGTGGCGTCGCGCAGCCGGGCGACCGCCGCGTACGGGTCGTCGCCGTCGGGCACGAAGTGCAGCACGGCCACCAGCAGCACCGCCACCGGCTCGGTGAAATCGATGTTGGCGCGGACGTCCGGGTCGGCCAGCAGCTCGTCGGGGCGCCGCAGATCGCCGCGGACCACCACGGTCCGGCCGTCCACCGGCAGCAGCCGCCGGGCGTAGGCGACGGCGACCTCGTCGTTGTCCGCGTAGACCACCCGGGCGCCGGGAGCGATCGGGCGGACGACCTCGTGCACGTTGCCCTGGGTGGGCAGCCCGGCCCCGATGTCCAGGAACTGGCGTACGCCCCGCTCGGCCGCGTACCGGACGGCCCGGCGGAGGAAGGCGCGGTTGGTCTGCGCGGCCACCCCGGTGTCCGGAAAGATCTCCAGGACCTGCTCGGCGGCGGCCCGGTCGGCGGCGAAGTTGTGGCAGCCGCCCAGGTAGTAGTCGTACATCCGGGCGACGTTCGGCCGGGACTCGGCCTCGCTCGGGGTGGTCGTCGGCTCACCGGTCACGCCTGATGTGTAGCACTCTCGGCGACACACCGTTGACCCGTCGTGTCCTTGATCCGGCAGCGTGGGCCACTCACCCTGGTACGACGATGAGGAACGTCGACGTCCGAGGAGGCACCGATGACCGGTAGGCGGGAAACCGTGGAAGTCGACCCGGCGGTGTTCTGTGCCGTCTACGACTCGCCCGCCTCGCTGCCGGGCCGGCACCGCTGGACCACCCCGGAGTCGGACGTACGCCGGCTGGAGAAGCTGCTCCACATGCCGGCGCGCAGCATCGGCGCGCCGCTCTGGGTCAGCGGCGACGAGCCGGACTGCCCGAAGTGCGGCCGCCGGGTGAACTGGTACGACATCGTCGCCTCCGCCCTGCACGGGGTGCACGACCGGGCGATGATCGCCCGGGTCATCCTCGGCGAGCGCAAGTACGTCAACACCGAGGTCCCGGACGCGATCCCGGGGGTGCACTGCGCCGACTGCCGTACCCCGATCGACGGCCTGCGCAGCTTCAAGTGCCACAACTGGGCGTACGCCTTCGAGGCGCTGGAGGAGATCGTCGAGCGGATGTCCGGGCCGGCTCCGCAGCCCGCCCCGCGCCCGCCGTCGGACCCGCCGACCGCGTCGTGACGTCGGTGCCCGCCGCCCTGTGAGGTCGCTGAGACTTCGCCGGTGCGGGGGTGATTCCCCTGCCACCCTCCCGGTGAACGGAGTATGAACGGGAGGTGGGGGGAAAAATGAACGAGACGGTTATGGCCGACGTTCCGGACATCAGCGCCGACTGGTACCGCGACGTCGTCGACTACGCCGACGGTACGCCGCAGCCCGTCCACTGGTTCGCCACCCACTTCACCGAGGGCGCGATCGTGCTGCTCGGCCTCCTGCTGGTGCTGGCGGCGCTGTCCCGGCTGGTCCGCGGCGACCTCCGGGGCCGGGCACTCGCCCTGGCCGCGCCCGTCGCGGTGATGCTGGCGTACGGCGCCAGCGAGGGGCTGAAGAGCCTGGTGGCCGAGGACCGGCCCTGCCGCAGCCCCGCCGACCTGGTGATCGTCGCCGGCCACTGCCCGGCCGTCGGGGACTGGTCCTTCCCCAGCAACCACGCCACGATCGCCGGCGCGCTGGCCGCCACCACGCTGCTGCTGCACCGCCGGTTCGGGCTGCTGGCCGTACCGCTGGCCGTGCTCGCCGCGGTCTCCCGGGTCTTCGTCGGCCTACACTACCCGCACGACGTGGCCGTCGGCCTGCTGCTCGGCGCCCTGATCGGCACCCTGCTCACCCCGCTCGCCGCCCGCCCCCTGGCGGAGGTGCTCGGCCGCCTCTTCCGGCATCCCACCCCCGCCCTCGCCCCACCCGCCCGCCGCTGACCCCGCCGCCCCGGAATCACCGACGCGAGGGGCGCGGGCACGGGTCTGGTGGAACGGAGTCAGGGATTGTCCGACCTGCCCGTTCCCGTCGCCGTCCTGGACACCCTGGGCCTGTGGTCGCAAGCTCCGGCGGCGGATCGGCCGGTTACCGTTGCCGCTGTGCGGGCGCAGGCGGGTGAGACGGTCGGTTTCTCGGTGCTCGGCTCGGTCAGGGTCGTCCGCGCCGGCGCCGAGCTGCAGTTGGGCGCCCGCCAGCAGCGCCTGGTGCTCGCGTTGCTGCTGGCCCGGGCCGGCGCACCGGTATCCCTGGCCGAGCTGGTCGACCTGCTCTGGGACGAGGAGGCCCCGGCCAGTGCCGCCAACGTCGTCCACCGGCACGTCGGGGTGCTCCGGCGGCTGCTCGAGCCCGGCCTGCCCACCCGGTCGGCGGGCCGGCACATCCTTCGCGAGCTCTCCGGCTATCGGCGGCGCGATGCTCGGCCTGCGCCGCCGTCACGTCCCTCGCGCACTGGCCACCGGCCGCCACCGCAAGGACTGACCGCGTCCGCCGGCAGATCTTGGAGGATTTCGGCCCCTCCAGGGGCCGTTCGCTTCCAAGATCTGCGACGGGAAGCGGGCTGCGGCGGAAGTGGGGTGCGGCGGGAACCGGGTGCCGCGGGAAGCAGGCTCCGACGGGAAGCGGGGTGCGACAGGAAGCGGGGTGCGGTGGGAGGCGGGCTGCGACGGGAAGCAGGGTGCGGCGGGGGCGTGGGTCAGGGGAGGCGGGCTTCGAGGCGGCCGTTGACGATGCGGGTGGGCAGGATGACCTGGTCGTTGCCGGACGGGCCGTGCACCACCTCGCCGCCGTTGAGCCGGAACGCGCTGCCGTGCCACGGGCAGACCACGCAGGTGTGACCGTCGATCTCCTGCACCTGACCCTGGCCGAGCGGTCCACTCTGGTGCGGGCAGCGCTCCAGCATCACCGTCACGTCGTCGCCGTGCCGGTAGAGGATGACCGAGACGTCGTCGATCTCGCGGGTAACCAGCTCCCGCTGCGGCAGGCTGTTCAGGTCGCCCATCGAGTGCCAGCCCTCGCTGATCAGGTGCAGCTCGGAGATGCTCTGGCTGACCTGCGCGCCCTGCTTGTACGCGAGGTGCCCGCCCAGGTACGCCCCACCGCTCGCGGCCGACAGGCCCATGAACGCCAGCGCCCGGCCCATGCCGTGCCGGCCGTTCAACCGGGCCACGAGGGAGCCCGCGTACAGGCTCAGGCCCACGACGTTCGCGGCGGCGTGCACGAGGCCGATCCGACGCTGGTCGCGGGCGAGCGCGGCCCAGTCGTTGAGCCCCGCCACGGCCGCCGGCAGGGCGCTGAGCGTACCGACCCCGACCAGGGCGGTGGCCGCCTTACGCTGGCCCGGCAGCAGGTCGACGATTGCCGCCGAGATCCACGCGCCGACCGGCACCTGCACCATCGCCGGGTGCAACGGGTGACCCAGCCAGACGCCGTGCAGCAGGTCCCGGATCCGCTGGGAGCGCAGGGTGCCCTGGACGGCCCGCTGCAACCGGTCGCCCGCCCGGTCCAGCGCCGTGGCCTGTTCGAGTTTCGTCAGAAGTTCGCGCACCTTCTCCGACTTCCCGGCAGGAGCGACCGCAAACCGGGTGCCGGGCACAGAGCGCGCTCGTCACCCGTTCGGGGACCACAAGGCGACACGCCCACAGCATCTGGTGTGCTGGCTTTTCCGCCACCACTACATCTAGGATCACTCGTACTGCTGGTTCGACCTCACGGTCGGCCAGGCCCGGCGCCCGCCAGGCGCCGCGCCGAACAGGGAACCCGGTGCGAATCCGGGACTGCCCCGCAGCGGTGAGCGGGAACGACCGCCGTCATCAGCACTGGGCCCGACGGGGCCTGGGAAGCGACGGCCAGTAGGCAAGCGCGGAGACGCGCCGGCCCGCAAGTCCGAAGACCTGCCAGCAGGGCGTGCCGTCCCGGCGCGCGTACCACCTCGAGGCCTCGCGGGAGGGCCGCCGAGCCGCACGGAGCACCGCCGGCACACCGACCGGCGGCGGTCCGGCGTGCCGTCGCGCCCTCCCGAGCGGTCCACATCGACCATTCAGGGGAGCACATGACGGCGGCATCCACCCTCGCCCCGCCCGCGGTGGCGGCACTGCGGGACCTGCTGCACCGGCACCACCACGACCTGCCCGACACCGACCCGGACCGGATCCTGGCCCTGGTCGAGTCGGGGCGTACCGCCCGGGCCGACCGGGCCGAACTCACCGAGCTGGCGATCGCGGCAGCGGCCGGCCTGACCGCCGAGGAGCCCGCGTACGCGAAACTCGCCGCGCGGCTGCTCGCCGAGCGGATCGCCGACGAGACCACCGCGCAGGGCATCGACAGCTTCAGCGCCAGCGTCGCCGCCGCGTACGCGGAGGGCCTGCTGGACCCCGGCTTCGCCGGCTTCGTCGCGACGCACGCCGACGCCCTCGACGGCCTCGTCGACCATGCCCACGACGACGCGTTCGAGTACTTCGGGCTGCGCACGCTGCACGACCGCTACCTGCTGCGCCACCCGGGCAGCCGGGCGGTGCTGGAACGGCCGCAGCACTTCTGGCTGCGGGTCGCCACCGGACTGTCGGACACCGTCGAGGAGGCCGGTGCCCTGTACCGGGCGATGGCCCGGCTGACCTACCTGCCCAGCTCGCCGACGCTGTTCAACGCCGGCGCCCGGCATCAGCAGCTCTCCTCCTGCTTCCTGGTCGACTCGCCACGGGACGAACTGGAGTCGATCTACGAGCGCTACACGCAGGTGGCGAAGCTGTCCAAGTTCGCCGGGGGGATCGGCATCTCGTGGTCCCGGGTGCGCTCGCGGGGGTCGCTGATCCGGGGCACCAACGGCCGCTCCAACGGCATCGTGCCCTGGCTGCGCACCCTCGACGCCAGCGTGGCGGCGGTCAACCAGGGCGGTCGGCGCAAGGGCGCGGCCTGCGTCTACCTGGACACCTGGCACGCCGACATGGAGGAGTTCCTGGAGCTGCGGGACAACACCGGCGACGACGCCCGGCGTACGCACAACCTCAATCTGGCCAACTGGGTACCGGACGAGTTCATGCGCCGGGTCGAGGCGGACGCCGACTGGTCGCTCTTCGACCCAAAGGAGGTGCCGGAGCTGATCGACCTCTGGGGCGACGAGTTCGACGCCGCGTACCGGGCGGCGGAGGCGGCCGGCCGGGCGGTGCGGACGCTGCCGGCGCGCACCCTGTACGCGCGGATGATGCGGACCCTGGCGCAGACCGGCAACGGCTGGATGACCTTCAAGGACGCGGCGAACCGGACCTGCAACCAGGTGGGCAACGGCGGCGGGGTGGTGCACCACTCCAACCTGTGCACCGAGATCCTCGAGGTGACCAGCGACGACGAGACCGCCGTCTGCACCCTCGGCTCGATCAACCTGGCCGCCCATCTGAGCCCGGACGGGGTGGACTTCGCCGCGCTGGGCGCGACGGTGCGGCTCGCCGTGGGCGCGCTGGACCGGGCGATCGACCGCAACTGGTTCCCGACCGAGCAGGCGGCCACCGCACACCGGCGGTGGCGACCCCTCGGTCTCGGCGTGCTGGGGCTGGCCGACGTCTTCGCCGCGCTGCGGCTGGCCTTCGACTCCCCGGAGGCGCTGGCGCTGTCCACCCGGATCGCGGAGGAGATCGCGCTGGCCGCGTACGACGCCTCGGCCGACCTGGCGGCGGCCCGCGGGGCGCACCCGGCGTACCCGCTGACCCGGGCGGCCGGCGGGGTGCTGCACCCGGACCACTGGCCGGACACCCGACCCGCCCGGCCGGACGCCTGGGCCGCGGTCCGGGGAAAGATCGCCCGGCACGGGCTGCGCAACTCGCTGCTGGTGGCGATCGCCCCGACCGCGACGATCGCCTCGATCGCCGGCTGCGCCGAGTGCGTGGAGCCGCTGGTCTCCAACGTCTTCAAGCGGGAGACCCTGTCCGGGGAGTTCCTCCAGGTCAACCGCTACCTGGTCGCCGACCTGAAGCGGCTGGGCCGGTGGACGCCGCAGACCCGGGACGCGATCAAGCGGGCGGACGGCTCGGTGCAGGACCTGGACCTGCCGGCGGAGCTGAAGGCGCTGTACCGCACCGCCTGGGAGCTGCCGCAGAAGGCGCTGATCGACCTGGCCGCCGCCCGGGCGCCGTACGTCGACCAGTCGCAGTCGCTCAACCTCTTCCAGGCCGCCCCGACCATCGGCCGACTCTCCTCGATGTACGCGTACGCCTGGCGGGCCGGCCTGAAGACCACCTACTACCTGCGCTCCCGTCCGGCCACCCGGATCGCCCAGACCACCGTGGCGGCCGAGAAGGTCCCCCTGGTCACCCTGCCCGTCAGCGACGGCGACGCGGTCGCCTGCTCGCTGGAGAATCCGGAAGTCTGCGAGGCCTGCCAGTGACGATGCTGCTCGATCCCGGCATGGACCTGACCCTGCGGCCGATGCGCTACCCGGACTTCTACGAGCGGTTCCGGGCCGCCATCCGCAACACCTGGACGGTGGAGGAGGTGGACCTGGCCTCCGACGTACCCGATCTGGCGAAGCTCTCCGCGGGCGAGCGGCACCTGGTCCACCGGCTGGTGGCGTTCTTCGCCACCGGCGACTCGATCGTGGCGAACAACCTGGTGCTCAACCTCTATCAGCACGTCAACGCGCCGGAGGCCCGGCTGTACCTGTCCCGCCAACTCTACGAGGAGGCGGTGCACGTGCAGTTCTATCTGACCCTGCTGGACACCTACCTGCCCGACCACGACGAGCGGGCGAAGGCGTTCGCCGCGGTCGAGCACATCCCGTCGATCCGGGACAAGGCGGAGTTCTGTTTCCGCTGGATCGACTCGATCGGGCAGCTGCACCGGCTGGAGACCCGGGCGGAGCGGCGGGCGTTCCTGCTCAACCTGATCTGCTTCGCCGCCTGCGTGGAGGGGCTCTTCTTCTACGGCGCCTTCGCGTACGTCTACTGGCTGCGCTCGCGCGGCCTGCTCTCCGGCCTGGCCACCGGCACGAACTGGGTGTTCCGCGACGAGTCGATGCACATGGAGTTCGCCTTCACCGTGGTGGACACCGTCCGGGCCGAGGAGCCCGACCTCTTCGACTCCTCGATGGCGGAGCAGGTGCGGCAGATGCTGGACGAGGCGGTCGCGGCGGAGCTGGCCTTCGCCCGCGACCTCTGCGGCGACGGCCTGCCGGGCATGAACACCGCCGACATGCGGCGCTACCTGGAGTACGTGGCGGACGCCCGGCTCGCCCGACTGGGGCTGCCACCGGCGTACGGGTCGGCCAACCCGTTCCCGTTCATGGAGTTGCAGGACGTGCAGGAGCTGACCAACT
This sequence comes from Micromonospora sp. NPDC003776, assembly GCF_053605645.1. Taxonomy (NCBI): domain Bacteria; kingdom Bacillati; phylum Actinomycetota; class Actinomycetes; order Micromonosporales; family Micromonosporaceae; genus Micromonospora; species Micromonospora sp. NPDC003776. The sequence goes on along the minus strand of NZ_JBSGJR010000091.1, from coordinate 7,247 downwards.
TCTTCGAGCGGCGGGTGTCGGCGTACCAGGTCGCGGTCGGCGGCGAGGTCAGCCTGGACGACGACTTCTGAGCCACGGGTGGTCCGGGTCCGCGCGATGCGGGCCCGGGCCACCGGGTATCTGGTTATTGATGTCGATGAGCTCGCGGCGATGATGGCCGCCTGGGAGAACGTGCGCGGCGAGGCGCTCTCCCACTGGCAGTCGGTCGATCTCATCAGGGAAGTGGCGGAGACATGGAGCTGACGGGCGCCCGGTGGCGCAAGAGCAGCCGCAGCAGCGGCAACGGCGGTGCCTGCGCCGAGGTCGCCGACAACCTGCCCGGCGTGGTCGCCGTCCGCGACTCCAAGGACCAGACGGGCCCGATTCTCACCTTCGCCCCCACGGCGTGGCGCGCCTTCCTCAGCCACCCGCCGGCCCGCGCCTGACCCGCTTGACCGCCCGTCCGATCATGGCCGGATGAGCGCCTTCGACGACGACCCGGTGCTGGGCCTCCTCCGCCTGCTGGCCGTGGCCCTGAGCCTCTTCCTGATCGGCATCGGCGTCCGGACCGCCGTGGCACGTCGGTTCCCGCCGCTCTGGCTCCGCTTCGGGCGTCCCAGCCGGACTCCGCGCACCCAGCCCGTGCGGATCGGCGGCAGCGTCGCCCTGATCGGTGCGAGCCTCCTGCTTCAGCAGGCTCCGTTCCTGATCCGCATGCCCCACGCGCTCGCCGGCACGCTGTTCATGCTGTCGCTGGCCCTCCTGATCACCGCCGCCGGCTGGCTCGCCCTACGCCGCGACTGACCCGCTGCGGCACTCGCCGTCTCTGATCCGTTCAGGTCATCAAGTTCGTAGTCTCTCCGAAGGAGTCACCGGGAGCAGCCAACCCTGGCGCGCCGGCCGCCGTCGAGGGCATGCTGACCCGATGGGGGTACGCGTCGAGCACGCCGGGCCGGTGACCACGGTGATCCTGGACCGGCCGGAGGCGCGCAACGCGGTCGACGGCCCGACCGCCCGGGCCCTGTCGGACGCCTTCCGCGCCTTCGAGGGCGACCCGGACGCGGCGGTCGCCGTGCTCTGGGGCGCCGGCGGCACGTTCTGCGCGGGCGCCGACCTCAAGGCCATCGGTACGCCGCGCGGCAACCGGGTCGAGCCGGAGGGCGACGGTCCGATGGGCCCCACCCGGATGCGCCTCTCCAAGCCGGTGATCGCCGCGATCTCCGGGTACGCCGTGGCCGGCGGCCTGGAGCTGGCGCTCTGGTGCGACCTGCGGGTGGCCGAGTCGGACGCCACGCTGGGCGTGTTCTGCCGGCGCTGGGGCGTGCCGCTGATCGACGGCGGGACGGTGCGACTGCCCCGGCTGATCGGCGAGAGTCGGGCGATGGACCTGATCCTCACCGGCCGCCCGGTCCCGGCCGACGAGGCGTACGCGATGGGCCTGGTCAACCGGCTGGTCCCGCGGGGTGAGGCCCGGGCGGCGGCCGAGCGGCTGGCCGCCGAGATCGCCCGGTTCCCGCAGACCTGCCTGCGCAACGACCGGGCCGCGCTGCTGGGCAACGCCGGGCTGCCCGAGCCGGAGGCGATGGCCACCGAACTCGCCTTCGGCATGGAGTCGCTGATCACCGACGCGATGAAGGGGGCGGCCCGGTTCACGGCCGGCGCGGGCCGGCACGGCGCCGCCCTGGCGGACGACGCCGTGCCCGGCGCGTACGAGCGGCCTACCTGACGGCCTCGGCGTGGGCCGGCCGTTCCACCCGCACCTGCTGGCCGTAGTCGGAGAACGTCATGGTCACCCGGGTGGTGGTCGGGGGGCCGACCTGCCCGTTCTTCCGAAAGACCAGGCTGACCTCGTAGTCCAGTCCGGCGATCCGGTTGTCGGCGTCGAGCCGCACGTCACCCACGATCTTCTCGCTCACCAGGGGGGCGCCGTCGAAGCCGCTGGCCTTGCCGGTCGGCTCGACGGTGAAGTGGAAGGCCCGGTCACCGGTCCTGGTGACCGTTCCGCCGCTCTCCTTCAGCACCTGGAACAGCCCCTTCCGGTCCGAGGAGGCACCGAGGGCGCCGCCCATCGCCACGTCGAAGGGGAGGAAGTCCCGCTTGCCCGGATACCGCTTCCAGGGCATCTTCCGGCCACCGTCGGCGCCGCCGAGGTAGTAGACCCCGTCGACGAGCCGGTCCTCCTGGAAGCTCAGCCCGTCCGGGAACGGCGTGTGCAGGTAGCCGGTGGCCGCTGCCGGGTCGAAAGCGCCCGTCGCGGTCTCCGACCAGTTGGGGTCGGCCCGTACGGTCCGGCGCACGGTGACCCGGTAGCTGGTGCTCTCACTGGCGGCGACGGCCGCGGCCAACTCCATCCGCGGGGACGCGACCGCCGGCGCGGACGCCTCGGCGACCACGGCGGGACGGTCCGGCGCCGGGCGGTGAACGAGTGTGGTCGCGCCGACCGCGCCGAGCGCGAGCACGGCGAGGGTGCCGCTGACCAGGGTGCCGTTCCGGCGTCGGCGGGCCCGGCGGCCCCGCTCCAGCAGCAGTCCGGTCGGTGCGGACGAGTCCGGTTCGGCGTCGACGATGGTGTGCAACCCGCGGGCGAGTCGCTCATCGAGGTCGTTCATTCGGGATCACCAACTTTCCGTGTAGGAGGGTTGCGGCAGGAGGTGGCGGAGTTTGTCCAGGGCTTTGGCGTGCTGGCTCTTGACCGTGCCGACGGTGCAGCCCAGGACGCGAGCCACCTCCCGCTCCGGCAGGTCCTCGTAGTGGCGCAGCACCACCACCGCGCGTTGCCTGGGCGGCAACGCGCGCAGCGCACGGCGCAGGGCGGCCGCGTCGGGGTCCGGGGTGACGTCCGGGGCGGCCCGGTCGGGGACCTCGGCGACGAGGTTCTCGCGGCGGCGCCGACGCCAGAACGAGGTGTGGTTGTTCACCAGGGCACGGCGCAGGTAGGCGTGCGGGTCGCCACCGCGGGACAGACTGCGCCACCGCTCGTACATCCGGACCAGGGCGTCCTGGAGCAGTTCCTCGGCCCGCCACCGGTCCCCGGCCAGGAGCATGGCCAGCCGGATGTGGCGGCGCCAGGCCTCCTCGACGAAGGCCACGTACGCGGCGTCCGCCGTCGAGAGTCGCTTGTTCTGGTCGGTCACGCCCCTACCACGCACCGACCTTGAGAAAGGTTGTCCGGACCGGACGGGAGATCACGCCAGATTGCGGAGCGCGTCCTCGATGGCGCGGTGGAAGGTCGGGTACGCGTAGATCATGTGCCGGAGCTGGCTGATCGGCACCGCCGCGTGCACGGCCACCACCAGGGCGGAGAGCACCTCGCCCCCGGCCGGGCCGACCGAGGTGGCACCGACCAGCACACCCTGGTTGGCGTCGGCGACCAGTTTGATGAAGCCCGCGTTGCCGCTCTTGTGGATCCAGCCCCGGGTCGACGAGGTCAGGTCGGTGTAGCCGACCTGCACGTTGATGCCCCGGTCGCGGGCCTGCTGCTCGGTGAGGCCGACCGCGCCCACCTCGGGGTCGGTGAAGGTGACCCGGGGCAGCGCCCGGTAGTCGGCGACCGGCACGCTGCCCGGCGCGGCGGTCGACCCGCCGGCGCTCATCGCCCCGCCGACGGCGCTGACCACTCCGGCCGCGCCGCCCATCACGCTGGCCGTGCCGCTGGCGTCCGGGCCGCCCTTGGTCCGCCGCATGTGGTCCAGCACGTCGGCGACCACGATCGCCGCCTGGTACATGGCGATGTGCGTGAACGCACCCTCGCCGGTGAGGTCGCCGACCGCCCAGATGCCGTCGGTGACGTGCATCCGCTCGTTCACGGGCAGGTAGCGCTGGCCGGCGTCCACGTCGACGGTCTCCAGGCCCAGTTCGTCCAGGTGCGCCTTGCGCCCGGTCACCACCAGCAGCCGGTCGCTGGTGAACCGGCGGTCGCCCGCGTGCACCGTGAAACCGTCGTCGTCGTGGCTGACCCGCTCTGCCTTCACCCCGGTCTCGATGGTCACCCCGTCGGCGCGCAGCGCCGTCGCGGCGATCTCGGACGCCTCCGGCTCCTCGACGGCGAGCACCCGGTCGGCGGCCTCGACCACGGTCACCCGGACGCCGAACCGGGCGAAGACCTGGGCCAGTTCCAGCCCGATCGCCCCGCCGCCGAGCACCAGCAGTGACGCCGGCAGTTCCTCGACCTCGATGGCCTGGTGGTTGGTCCAGTACGGGGTGTCGGCCAGGCCGTCGATCGGCGGGACCGACGGGCGGGTGCCGGTGCCGAGCACGATCCCGTACCGGGCCTGGAAGACCTGGTCGCCGACGCGTACCCGGTGGGGGCCGTCGAGCCGGCCGCTGCCCCGGACGAACCGGCCGCCCTTGCCGGTGAAGCGGTCCACCGCCACCTTGTCGTCCCAGGTGTCGGTGGCCTCCTCGCGGATCCGCTTGGCCACCGGCGCCCAGTCGGGCCGGACCTCGGCCGAGCCGGCCAGCTCGTTGACCCGGTGCGCCTCGGCCAGGGCGTTGGCCGCCCGGATCATCATCTTGCTGGGGATGCAGCCCCAGTAGGGGCACTCCCCGCCGACGAGGTCCCGCTCGATCCCCACGACGGTGAGGCCGGCCTCGGCGAGCCGCCCGGCCACCTCCTCGCCGCCGACCCCGAGCCCGAGCACGACCACGTCCGCCAGTTCCGGATCCGCCATCCCGCCAGCATTCCGCACCCGGGCCGGCGTGGCGACCGCTCCGCGCCGGAATTCCCGGGCCGATGACCCGGCCGACCACTACGGTGGCCGGATGCAGGCGCGCTTCACCCCCGTCCGGGACTGCTTCCACGACCTGTTCGCCGGCGGCCGGGAGACCGGCGCGGCGCTGACCATCTGGTACGACGGGCAGCCGGTGGTCGACCTGATCGGCGGCAGCCGGTCCGCCGTACCGCCCGGCGCTGCGGTGCCGGCGGTGCGGGCCGGCGATCCGTGGCGGCCGGACACCCTGGTCAATGTCTACTCGGTGGGCAAGCCGGTGGTCGCGCTCTGCCTGCTCACCCTGGTCGACCGGGGGCTGGTGGACCTGGACGTGCCGGTGTCGGCGTACTGGCCGGAGTTCCGCACCCCGGCCAGCGTGCGGCAGGTGCTCAGCCACACCGCCGGGCTGCCGGCGTTCCCGGTGCCCCGGCCCGCCGAGGCGGTCGCCGACTGGGCGTTGCTCTGCGCCGACCTGGCCGCCGCCGAGCCCGAGTGGACGCCGGGCTCCGTCGCGGGCGAGCACGCCTGGACGTACGGGCATCTGGCGGGTGAGCTGGTCCGGCGGGTGGACGGACGACCGGTGGGGCGGTTTTTGGCCGAGGAGATCGCCGGGCCGTGGCGCCTCGACCTGGCCTTCGGGCTGGCCGCGGCGGACCAGCGGCGCTGCGCCGACCTGTCGTACGCCGATCGGGCCTGGCCGGACCGGACGCGGGGCGAGCCGGGGTCGCTGCGGGCCCGGGCGCTGGACAACCCGGCCGGCGGCCGGGACGTGGCGGTGGTGAACAGCCCGCTGTGGCGCGGGGCCGAGATCCCGGCGGTGAACCTGCACGCCACCGCGCCCGCGCTGGCCCGCCTCTACGCCGGCCTGGTCGCCGGCGGCACCCTGGACGGGGTACGCCTGTTCAGCCCGGAGCTGGTGGTGGAGGCGACCCGGGTTCAGTACGACGGCCCGGACCTGGTGCTGGACCGGCAGGCGTACTGGACGTTGGGGATGGGTTGGGAGCCGGACGTCAGCTGGGGCATGGGCGGGATCGGCGGCAGCAGCGCCTGGGCCGACCCCCAGCGTGGCTACACCTTCGCCTACGTCACGGCCCGGCTGGCCGACCACGACCGGGTCGAGGACCTGGTAGAGGCCCTGCACTCCTGCCTGTGAGCGTCAGGAGGGTGCCCTGCCTCCCACCTCCAGCGGCGGCGGGTAGTCGAGGGTGCGGCGCAGCGCGGCGGGCAGCCGCCAGGGCTGGTGCACGGCCCTGCCCTCGACCGACGCCAGTTCGGGCACCCAGCGGCGGACGTACGCGCCCTCGGGGTCGCAGCGTTCCGCCTGGCGGACGGGGTTGAAGCCGCGGTGCGGGCGGGGATCGTTGCCGGTCCCGGCGACCCACTGCCAGTTGCCGGCGTTGTTCGGCACGTCCCCGTCGAGCAGCCAGCGGTGGAAGACCGCCAGCCCGGGCCGCCAGTCCAGCCCGAGGTGCCGGGTCAGGTAGCCGGCGGTGATCAGCCGCGCCCGGTTGTGCATCCACCCCTCGGCCCGCAGCTGCCGCATCCCGGCGTCGACGATCGGCATCCCGGTCCGCCCCTCGGTCCACGCATCGAGGGCCGGCGGGTCGGCCCGCCAGTCCTCGCGCACCCCCCGGCGGTAGGCGCGGCGGGAGATGTCGGGGAAGGCGGCGGTGACCTGGTAGTGGAAGTCCCGCCAGCAGAGCCGCCGGACGAACGGCCCGGCCGGGTCACCGGCCCGGTTCGCCACGGCCAGCGGGGACAGGCAGCCGAAGCGCAGGTACGGGCTGAGCCGGGACGTCTCGTCACCGGCCAGGTCGTCGTGGATGTCGTCGTACCGGCCGAGGGTGGGCAGCCACTGCGTGAGGCGGCGCTGGGCGACGCGCTCGCCGCCGGGTGCCGCGTCCGGCGAGTCGCCCTTCGGTGGCGCCGGCAGCCGGCCGGGGTCCACCCCCTCGGGCAGCCGCACCCGCCGTGGGGCGGCCAGTTCCTCCCGCCGTGGCGCGCCCAGCCAGGCCCGGTGGTACGGGCTGAACACCCGGTAGTGGTCGCCGCCGCCGGGGAGCACCGCACCGGGCTCGACGACGGTGACCCCGGGGAAGAGCCGCAGGAACATCCGGTGCCGCGCACACTCCTCGCGCAGCCGCCGCTCCCGTCGCCGGGCGTAGCGGCTGACGTCGGCGGAGAGGCCGATCCCCTCGGCGCCGACCGCGCGGGCCAGCTTGACGGTCTCGGCCACCGGGTCGCCGCGCCGGACTATCAGGTCACCGCCCCGCTTCCGGAGCGCCTCGCGCAGCTCGGTCAGGCTCTGCTGGAGGAACCGGCTGCGGTTGGCGGACCGCCCGGCCAGCGCCGGGTCGAGCACGTAGAGCGGCACCACCCGGTCGAACGCCGAGCACGCCGACGCCAGCGCCGGGTGGTCGTGCACCCGCAGGTCGCGGGTGAAGAGCACGATCGCCGTACGCTCGCTCATTGGTGCACCCTTGTCTCACTCGAGCTGATGTTGGTTCGAGTGCACCGGTGACCGTCGGGCCATCGCCCCGCTCGCTCGACCTTCGAGGT
>NZ_JBSGJR010000090.1:0-15895 GCF_053605645.1 Micromonospora sp. NPDC003776 | reverse complement strand
TGCGCGACGCGTACGCGGCCACCGACGACACCGACCAGTTCGCCAGGTACCTGGACGAGTTGCGTGGACAGCACCGGCGCCGGCCGGCGTTCCTGGCCAAGCTCGACGCCGCCGGCCTCCATCCCGGTCGGTAGAGTGCCCGCCCGTGGCAGTCCGCATCGACATCGACGCGTTCCGGGAATCCGTCCCCACCACGGTGGCTGAGGCTGCGGCGGTCCGGCGGCGAGCGACGAGGCGGTGCGCGCGATGGTGAAGCGCTGCAGGTCCGGTCAGCACCCCGAGGGCGACTTGGACGAACGCGTTGTCGGTTTCTACGAGAGCCTGCGTGCCCGCTACCCCGACTTTCCGCCGCACCCCGATGACTCGCCCTGGATGTCGATGCCACTCGAGGCCGGAATTGATCACGTCAGCATGAGCACGAGCTTCGGGCAGCAGAGCACTCCCGCCATCGCACTGGTCGTGGATCTTGCAGCGCGGTATGGGCTGACGATCTGCGACCCGCAGGGCGATGACGTGTCAAGACCTGACAGTTGATGTCCGAGCGCCGTTGGGGAATTGCGCCAGTCGACCGCGGCGAGCCGACCAGAGGCCGACACATTGAGCGAGTAGCAGTGGAAACCCGGGTCGGCCACCCCGGCGTCCTTGGACAGCACCCACGAGAGGTGGCCCTCCGGCAACCACCGGCGGACGATTTGTGGGCCGAGATCCCACCGCTGCTGCTGCCCGACCGCCCGCCGCCCCCCTTACTCCCCGGGCGCCGGAGGATGCTCAATCACACCACCTGCCGCGCCCGGCCCCTGCCCGCCGGTCGTCTCGAGGGGCTGGTCCGGGCGAGGGCCGGGTGAGTGGGCAGGGTGTCCGTAGGGTTGGCGGCATGTTCGAGGGTCTCGACGCGCTGCATATGGCGTGTGGCGAGGGAGGGGACCACCGTCGGGGGTGGGAGTTCGTCCGTGCGGTGGCCGCGGCATTCGGCCGACCGGTGATCGAGGGCGATGGTGCCGACGCCGGCCGGTTGCAGGCGGCCGAGGACCGTATCGGCATCTTGCTGCCAGCCGCACTGCGTGAGGCTTACCTGCTGTTCGGTCGTCGGAGGGACCTGACCGCCGCTCAGGACCGTCTGGTGTTGCCCGAGCAGCTTCGAACCGACGCCGACGGCGTCCTGGTCTTCCGCTTGGAGGCCCAGTACTGCGCGTGGTGGGGCGTGCCGGCCGGGGTTGTCGGCCAGGACGACCCCCCGGTCGTGGTGAACATCGGAGACGGCTGGGTGCCGTACTCGGATCGGCTGTCGCTTGCGCTCGTGGAGATGGTGCTGTCGGAGGCGATGTTCTCCGCCGAGGAGGGCAACGTCGACAACCGGGCATTGGACGAAGCGGCCACCGCAGCTCTGGGCGCTGCGTTCGAGCGCCTGCCGTTGCCGGACTTTCCCTTCTGGGCCGGGATGGACGGGCCGCCGATCCGCTGGTTCGCTGGCCTCGATGTGCTGCTGCGCGACGACGGCGGGACGTGGCTGTGGGTCCACGGCCGGACCCCGGCAGCGGTGAAAGCCGTGCGGCGTCGGTTGCCCGGCGAGTGGCTGATGGCCCCAGACGACGAGGACGGCGAGGGCTGAGGCGTCGGGCGAAACGAAGCTGGGGATCTCACCAGGGACGGCGGGCAGCCGCTGCCGCTGGTCCGACTGCTCACGGACGCGCTCGCCACCCTGGCCGTCGGGATTCTGGTCGCGCTGGATAGACAGGGCTTCGCGTGGTGTTGGCGGTCAGGGTTCGTGGTAGCCAGCCCAGGAGCCGCGAACGTGGCCGATGTGGCGTCGCATCAGCGCCGCCGTCCCCGGCACATCGCCGGCCACCACCAGATCGACGATCTGCTCGTGTTCGGCGGCCGACCGCCCCAGCTCGCCACGCTCGGCGAGCCCTTGCAGGCCGTACAGCCGGCTGCGGGCCCGTAGGTTTCCGACCACGTCAATGAGATGCCGGTTGCCGGCGAGGGCGAGCAGCGAGAGATGGAAACGCCGGTCGACCTCGACATAGCCGATGAGGTCGCCGGTTTCGGCGAGCCGCTCCACCTCCCTCGCCAGGGGACGCAGTTCCTCGACCGCTGCCCTGGTGGGCTCGTTGATGGCCCGGGCGATCTCGGCCACGGTGGGCACCTCGATCAGCGCACGCAGCGAGGTGATCTCGTCCAGGTCCCGGTCACTCAGCTCCTTGACCCGGAAGCCCTTGTTCCGGACGATCGTGACCAGTTCCTCGTTGGCGAGGTCGAGCATCGCTTCGCGCACCGGCGTGGCGGAGACACCGAACTGCTCTGCGAGTGTCGGCACGGAGTACAGCACGCCGACGCGCATCTGCCCCGTGATGACCGCGCCACGCAAGACATGGGCGATCTCCTGCCGGAGGTTGGGCCGGCCCCCTAACTGCGGCAATGTGAGCGCGCCCGGGGCCAGGCGCCCGGTGGCGTCCGTCACGGTGTCACTCCTTGTTCTCTTCATCGCAGCGTGAATCCCAGTCCGACGGGATCGTTGGCTTCAAGGACGAAATGGTGTTCACCAGTCCGGTAGGCCATCCCTCGCACCTCGGAAACGTAGGCCGGACGACCCTCTGCTTCCAGCTCCTGCACGACGCGGCCCAGGAACCGTGTGCCGACCACCGAGTCGTGCGTTAGCACCTGGTCAGGGGCGAGTTGCCCCGTTGATGCTAGCAGCGCGATCCGCGCGGAGGTCCCTGACCCACAGGGTGATCGGTCCGCCTCACCGTCGGCGAAGACGGTGATGTTGCGCTGGTGCGGGCCGCCGGACCGCCGGCCGAGATCCTCGAACAGGATTGTGCCGTAGATTCCGTCAAGCCGCGATTCGCTGGGATGCCGGGCCCATTCGGTTCCGTTGAGTTTCCATTTGATTTCCCGGCCGAGTGCCAGCAGGTCACCGTAGTGCTCTGGGCTGACCGGGAGCTCGAGGGCTGAGGCGTCGACGGAGGCGTAGATCGCGCCTCCGTAGCTGACGTCCGCGCGTACCGGGCCCCGGCTGGTGTTCACGGTGATGCCCTGACCCAGTACGTACGCGGGCACGTTGCGGAAGCTGACCTCGCGCACCTCGCCGGCCACACAGGAGACTGTGGCCGTGACGCGACCTGACGGTACGTCGATCACCACGTCGGTCTCCCCGTCCGGGCGGGCGTCCACGAGCCCGCTCCGGACGGCCCACGCACCCAGCGCGATGGTGCCGTGTCCGCATGCCGTCGAGTAGCCGTCCTTGTGCCAGAACAGCACCCCGAAGTGTGCGCCCTCGTCGTCTGGCGGCACGACGAAGCAGCCGTACATGTCGGCGTGGCCACGAGGTTCGTTGACCAGGAGTCGGCGCACCGCGTCGACCTGTTCGTCGCGCTGGGCGTGCTCGCGCCGTTCCAGCACGGTGGCGCCGGGAATCTCCGGGACGCCTTCGGTGACGATGCGGAACGGCTCTCCCGCCGTGTGGTAGTCGGTCGCGCGAATGTCCAGCATCGCCTCAGGCCCCCAGGTACGCCTCGACCACGCGGGAGTCGCGCGCGAGTTCGCTGGCCGCTCCCTGCAGGCTGATGACACCGTTCTCCACCACGTACGCGCGGTGAGCGATCTTGAGTGCGGCGCGGGCGTTCTGCTCGACGAGCAGCACCGACGTGCCGTCGGCGTTGATCCGGCGGATCAGATCCATGATCTGGGCCACCACGAGTGGCGCGAGCCCCATCGAGGGCTCGTCCAGCATCAGCAGTTTCGGCCCGGCGACCAGCGCGCGGCCGACGGCGAGCATCTGCTGCTCGCCGCCGGACAGGTAGCCGCCCTGCTGGTTGCGCCGCTCGGCCAGCCGGGGCAGCAGGGAGTAGACCTCGTCGATCCGGCGGTTGACCACGGCCGCGTCCTGCACCAGGTAGCCACCGAGCTGGAGGTTCTCGTGAACGGTCAGCCGGGAGAAGATGCGGCGCCCCTCTGGCACGTGCACCACCCCCGCGCCCACGATCTCCCAGGGCTTGGCTTTGGTGATGTCCGCGCCGAACGCGCGCACGGTGCCGCCGGTGGAGCGCACAACCCCGGAAACCGTGGCGAGGGTACTGGTCTTGCCCGCGCCATTGTTGCCGAGCAGAGTGACGATCTCGCCCTCGCCGACGGTCAGGCTCAGGCCCCGGATGGCGTGGACGCGGCCGTAGTGGACGTCGAGAGCGTCGATTTCGAGTGCACAGGGGCCGGTGACCTCAGTCATGGCTCATCTCCTCGCTCGTGGCTTCCTCCTCGTCGTCCTTGCCGAGGTACGCCTCGATCACGGCCGGGTTGCGGCGTACCTCCTCGGGAGTGCCGTCGGCGATCTCCCGGCCGAAGTTCAGCACGACGATCCGGCGTGACACCTGCATGACGAGATCCATGTCGTGCTCGATGAGCACGATGGCGATGCCCAGCTCGCTGATGTGGTGCAGCAGATCGAGCAGTTCGTTCTTCTCGCCGTAGTTGAGGCCGGCGGCGGGCTCGTCCAGCAGGATCACCTTGGGCCCGCGGGCGAGGGCGCGGGCGATCTCGACGCGCCGCTGCTCGCCGTACGGAAGGTTCCGCGCCAGGCCACCGCGGTCACCGCGCAGGCCCACGAAGTCGAGCCAGCGGTTCGCCTCGTCGGTCGCCTCCCGTTCGGAGCGTCGGAACCGCGGCGTGTGCAGTAGCGCGTCGAGGGCGTTCTGCCGCAGCCGGAGGTGCATCCCGGCGCGGACGTTGTCGAGCACCGTCAGCTCACCGAACAGGCGCAGGTTCTGGAAGGTGCGCGACATCCCCCGGGCCGCGATCGCGGACGGCCGCAGGCCGGTGATGTTCGCGCCTTGCAGCGTGACCGAGCCACCGGTGGCCTTGTAGAAGCCCGTGATGCAGTTGAACGCGCTGGTCTTGCCGGCACCGTTGGGTCCGACGAGCGAGAGGACGTCGCCTTCGTTGACCCGGAAGGTCAGCCCGTCGACGGCCTTCACGCCGCCGAAGTCCAGGTGCAGATCCTGCACCTGGAGCAGCGGTGCGGGTTCTAGCGTGCTCACGGCACCACCTCCTTGGCCTTGTGCGTGTCATGCTCCTTGGCCTTGCGCATGTCACGCCGGGACTGCCGTTCCATGGCCCGCGCCGGCCACAGTCCCTGCCGACGGAAGATCATCACGACGATGAGCAGGATCCCGAATACGAAGTACCGGTAGTCGGCGGCCTGCCGGAGAAGCTCGGGCAGCACGCTGATGAAGATGGCGCCCAGCACGACGCCGGGCGTCGAGCCCATGCCACCGAGCACGACGGCCATCAGGATGAGGGCCGACCACAGGAAGGTGAAGCTCGGTGGGGAGATGGCGGACAGTTGGGCGCCGAAGAGGATGCCGGCGAGGCCACCCCAGATGGCGCCGCCGATGTAGGCGGCGAGCTTCACACGGTATGTGTTGATGCCCATCGCCTCGGCGGCGTCCTCGTCCTCGCGGATGAACCGCCAGGCGCGTCCGAGCCGGCTGCGTCCGAGCCGCGCCGCGCCGAGGACGGCCAGGGCGACGACGACCACACAGGTGTAATAGAGGCCGACCGGGCTGCTCAGGTCGAGCCCGAGCAGGGTGATGCCCGGGATCCCGTAGATGCCGGACGGCCCACCGGTGATGGTGAGGTTGTTCGCCGTGATCCGGATGATCTCCCCGAAGCCGAGTGTCACGATCGCCAGGTAGTCGCTGCGCAGCCGCAGGGTAGGCCCACCGATCACGATGCCCGCGACCACCGCCGCGACGATGACGACGGGCACGGTGGCCAGCAGCGGCCATCCGTACCTGGTGGCGAGGACACCGCTGACGTAGGCGCCGATGGCGAAGAACGCGGCGTACCCGAGGTCGAGCAGGCCGCAGTAGCCGACGACGATGTTGAGGCCGACCGCGAGCATCACGAACAGCAGCGCGGAGGTCATGACCGACAGGGCGTAGTTGGTCGCGGTGATGAACGGCGCCAACAACGCGACGGCCAGTGCGATCAGGCCGAGGTAGCGGTTCTGCTGGATGCGCTCGAAGAGCGCGCGGGCGCCGGCGGATGACGTTGCGGAATTGGTGGTCATCAGACACGCTCCGTAACGCGCTCGCCGAGGATGCCGGTCGGACGAAGCGTGAGGAAGACGATGAGGAAGCCGAAGGCGAAGACGTCGCGCCACTGCCCGCCGATCCAGGCGGTGCCGAAGGATTCGAGCATGCCGAGCGCCAGGCCGCCGAGCATCGCGCCCTTGATGTTGCCGATGCCGCCGATGACGGCCGCGGTGAACGCCTTGAGCCCGATGATGAACCCCATCAGAAAGTCGATCTTCCCGTAGTAACCGCCGGCCATCACGCCGGCGGCGCCGGCGAGGGCGGAGCCGATGAAGAAGGTGCGCGCGATGATGGCGTCGACGTTGATGCCCATGTACAGGGCCGCCGTCGGGTCCTGGGAGATGGCGCGCATGGCCCGCCCGGTCCCGGTTCCCATGACGAGCCACTGGAGGCCGGCCATCAGCAGGACCGCGATCAGGATGAGACTGGCCTGCTGGATGGTGATGCGGGCGCCGAGCAGGTCGATCGAGTCGCCCGCCAGCCGGACCGGGTAGACCTCCGGGTTGGGCCCGGCCACCAGGCGCATCCCGTACTCGAGCGCGAACGAGGCGCCCACAGCGGTGATCAGTACGGAGAGTCGGGGCGCGCCGCGCAGGGGACGGTAGGCGATCCGCTCGAGCAGGAGGCCGGCTGTTCCGGTCACCAGCATCGAGATGATCAGGACGATGAGCAGCGCCACGAAGCCGAGGCCGGTCGCCAGCCCGCCGGCGACGCTCAGGACGCCGAAACCGACGAACGCACCGAGCATGTACAGGTCGCCGTGGGCGAAGTTGAGGAGCCTGATGATGCCGTACACCATGGTGTAGCCCAGCGCGACCAGGGCGTAGAACGATCCGACGAAGAGACCGTTCCAGATGAGTTGGGTCATGGGAGCCCTTCGAGGAACGCCCCGGCGGCGCGCTCCTAGGAGGGCGCCGCCGGGATCTGACGATCTACTGCAGGGTGTCCTTGAGGACGATCTTGCCGTTCTGCACCGCGAGGATCTGGAAGCCACCGCTGGAGAGCGTGTGGTCGGGCGTGAACTTCAGCGGCCCGGAGAACAGCTGGAAACCGTCGATGCCCTCGAGGGCCTTGATGACGGCGCCGCCGTCGGTCGAGCCGGCCTGCTTGACCGCCTCGGCGGCCACCCGGACGGCGTCGTATGCCTGGGTGGAGTACGGGCCGGGGTCGGCGCCGAACTTGCTCTTGTAGTCCGCGATCCACTTGTCGGCGCCCTGGATCGTGTCCGGGGTCTGCGTCATGGTGGCGAAGACGCCCTCGGCGACGGCGGGGCCGGCGATGTCCACCAGCTTCTGGTCGACCGATCCGTCGGCGACCATGATCTTGCCGGTGTAGCCGGCCTGCCGCAGCTGGCGGATGATGAGGCCGCCCTCCTGGTAGTAGCCGGTCCAGTAGATGAAGTCCGGCTGGTTCTTCAGGATGGCGTGGACGTTGGCGCTGTAGTCGCTCTCACCTGCGGTGACCGACTCGCGTCCCGCGAGGGCCGGCGAGCCCGTCAGCAGCTTGGCGGTGGTGTCGGCGATGTCCTTGGAGTAGCTGGTGTTGTCGTCCATGAGGGCGACCTTGGTGGCACCCACCTTCTTCATGAACTTGAGCGCCGCGTCGGACTGCTGCACACCGGTGCCGTTGATCAGGAAGACGTTCTTCTTGTGCTGCTTGACCAGTTCGTTGGAGTTGGCGGCCGGGATGAGCATGGGCACGTCGGCCTTCTCGAAGATCGGCAGCGTCGGGAGCGTCGCACCCGAGCAGTAGCCGCCAACCGAGATCTTCACACCCTCGGTGACCAGCTTGTTGGCGCCCGCCGTGGCGCTCTTGGCGTCGCACGCCTCGTCCTCGACCTTGAGCTCGAGCTTGCGCCCGTTGACGCCGCCCTTGCCGTTGATCTCGTCGACGGCGAGTTGCGCACCGTTCTTCATGTACGGGCCGATGGCCGAGCTGCTCCCCGACAGCGGAGTCAGCATGCCGAGGACGATCGGCCCGTTGTCCGATGACCCGCCTCCTCCCGAGGCGAGCCCGTTACCACAGGCGGAGAGCATCATGGCCGCCACCGCCGCGCTGCCCACGAGGGCGACTCGCGACAGCCGGCGGGTCAGATATGCGGTCATTGTCCAACCCACTTCCTCAAGGACCGACGCGCGGACGGCCCAAGTAGCGATCGGTAGCACTGCTGTGTGACGTAGCACCGCACTATGGCACAGGACACACGGTCGCTCCAGAGGAGCACGTGGCGGTGTTACCAAACGTTGATTTGAGGAGGCCGATCCTCTGTGTGATATTTTACTGACCCCCACGAAAGGGCTCATTGACATGACCGCATCCCCCGCTGCCCGTACCCGCCCCTGGCACGGCGTGCTCGTCGCGACCGCCCTGCCCTACCGCGACGATCTGTCCGTGGACTTCGACGCCTACGCCGAGCACGTGCGGTGGCTGGCCGAGAACGGCGCTCACGGTGTGACCCCGAACGGATCCCTGGGCGAGTACCAGGTGCTGACCAAAGAGGAGCGCGCGAAGGCCGTCGAGGTGGCGGTCCAGGCCGCCCCCGAGGGCTTCGTCGTCATGCCGGGCGTGGGCGCCTACGGCGCCCTGGAGTCGCGGCGCTGGGCCGAGCAGGCAGCCGAGGCCGGCGCGCAGGCCGTCATGGCGCTCCCCCCGAACGCATACCGCACCGACGAGCGGGCCGTCCTGGAGCACTACCGCGAGATCAGCAAGGCCGGCCTGCCGGTGACCGCGTACAACAACCCGATCGACACCAAGACCGACCTGACGCCTCGGCTCCTCGCCACGCTGTACAACGAGGGCCTCATCGTGGGCGTCAAGGAGTTCAGCGGCGACGTGCGCCGCGCCTACGAGATCTCAGAGCTCGCGCCCGGACTGGACCTGATGATCGGCACCGACGACGTCGTCCTCGAGGTCGGCATCGCGGGCGCCAAGGGGTGGGTCGCCGGATACACCAACGCCTTCCCCCAGTCGACCGTGGCGCTCTACGAGGCCTCCGCGGCAGGGGACCTGGAGACCGCGCTCCCGCTGTACCGGCTGCTGCACCCCCTGCTGCGCTGGGACTCGAAGACCGAGTTCGTACAGGCGATCAAGCTGTCCATGGACATCGTCGGCCGTAAGGGCGGCGTCTGCCGACCGCCGCGGCAGCCGCTGACCGCCGAGCAGGAGCAGTCGGTCCGCGCCGCGACCGAGGCAGCCCTCGAAGCCGGACTGGCCTGAGACATGCGCGCACGCCGACTGCTGCACGCCGTCGACTCGCACACCGAGGGCATGCCGACCAGGGTGATCACGGGCGGTGTGGCACCACTGCCCGGCGCCACGATGATGGAGCGCCGCCGCTGGTTCCTCGACAACAGCGACCACCTCCGCACCTTCCTGATGTACGAGCCACGCGGGCACTCCGCCATGTCCGGAGCGATCCTGCAGCCGCCGACCCGGCCCGACGCCGACTGGGGCGTGCTCTACATCGAGGTGTCCGGCTGCCTGCCGATGTGCGGACACGGCACCATCGGGGTCGCCACCGTACTGGTGGAGACCGGCATGGTGGAGGTGACCGAGCCGGTCACGACGATCCGCCTGGACACGCCCGCCGGCCTCGTGGTCGCGGAGGTCGCCGTCTGCGACGGCGCGGCCAAGGCGGTCACGATTCGCAACGTGCCGTCCTACTCCCACCAGTTGGACGCGACGGTCGAGGTGCCCAGCTTCGGGACGGTCCGCTACGACCTCGCCTACGGCGGCAACTTCTACGCGATGGTCCACCTCGAAGACCTCGGCCTGCCGTTCGACCGGGGACACAAGCAGGCACTGCTGGACGCCGGGCTGGCGATCATGGAAGCGATCAACGAACAGGACCGCCCGGTCCACGTCACCGACCCCGACATCAGCGGATGTCACCACGTACAGCTCATCGCTCCCGGCTCGGACGCCCGGCATTCGCGCCACGCGATGGCCATCCACCCGGGCTGGTTCGACCGGAGCCCGTGCGGTACCGGCACGAGCGCCCGCATGGCGCAGCTGCACGCGCGTGGCGAGCTGGCGTTGCACACCGACTTCGTCAACGAGTCCTTCATCGGGACGCGCTTCATCGGCCGGCTCGTGGAAGAGACCCGGCTGGCCAACGGCGTCACCGCGGTGGTACCGACCATCACCGGACGCGCCTGGCTGACCGGCACGGCCCAGTACTTCCTGGATCCCGACGACCCGTTCCCAGCGGGCTTCCTTCTCTGACCTGACCTCATCCCCACCCGGCCCACGTACCGACGCTGAGGGAGCACTTCGTGATCAAGAGCTACTCACCGCACGCACCCGAAGATCTCGTCGCCGAGGCGCCCGTGGCCGGTGCCGGCGAGGTGGCGAAGGCGTTCGCCCGCGCTCGCGCGGCCCAGGCCCGGTGGGGGCGCGGCCCCGCGGCCGCGCGGGCACAGGCACTGTCCGACGCTGCCGACGCGGTGGCGGCAGCGTCCGACGAACTGACCCAACTGGCGGTTCGCGAGGTCGGCAAGCCACTCGGCGAAGCGCGCGGTGAGGTAGCTCGGGCGGTGGCCATCCTTCGCTACTACGCCCAGCAGGTGTACGACCCGGTGGGCGCGATGCACGAGCCGTCGGCCCTCGGCCTGCTGTTCACCCGGCGCCGACCGCTCGGCGTCGCCGGGCTCATCACCCCGTGGAACTTCCCGATCGCCATCCCGCTGTGGAAGGCCGCCCCGGCATTGGCGTTCGGCAACGCCGTGGTGCTCAAGCCGTCGCCGGACGCGACGGCGACGGCGTTGCGACTGGCCACCCTGCTCGACGAGGTCCTGCCCGAGGGGCTGTTCACGGTCCTTGCCGGTGACGGCGACACCGGCCGGGCGATCGTGGCCGAGGCCGACGTGGTGTCGTTCACCGGATCCACTGCGGTCGGTCGCGACGTGGTGCGCTCGGCCGCGGCCCGCGGGGTGCGGGTACAGGCGGAGATGGGCGGCCAGAACCCGGCGATCGTCCTGCCCGACGCCGACGTGGAGTCCACCGCCAGGCAGATCGCCGCGGCCGCGATGGGGTTCGCCGGCCAGAAGTGCACGGCGACCAAGCGGGTGATCGTCGTCGGGGACGTCGCGCCGTTGCGGGACGCGCTCGTCGCGGCGATCGAGGCGCTGGGGTTCGGCGACCCCGCGCAGGCGACAACCGCGGTGGGGCCGGTCATCAGCGAAGCCGCCCGGGACAAGGTGCTGGCCGCCGCCGGCAGCGCGACCGCGGCCGGGGCCCGGCTCCTGACCGGCGGCGTGGCGACCGACGACCCCGGCTGGTTCGTCCGTCCGGCCCTGCTCGAGGATGTCCCCGCCGACCACCCGCTCTCGTGCGACGAGGTGTTCGGGCCGATCGCCACGCTGCACGCGGTGCGTACGCGCCAGGAAGCGGTCGCGGTGGCCAACAATGTTCCACAGGGACTCGCCGCCGGCGTGTATACGCGCGATCTCACCGCCGCACTCGCAACGGCGGACGCGTTGGAGGCCGGCCTGGTGAAGGTCAACGCACCGACCACCGGGGTCGACTTCTACCTGCCGTTCGGCGGCGAGAAGGCATCCAGTGTGGGCGGCCGCGAGCAGGGCAAGGCCGCGCAGGACTTCTTCACCTCGCTGCACACGGTGACGCTGGCCCCCGGCGAAGGAGCCTGATGCCCGGCGATGACGGCCTGGTCCTCACCGCTGAGGAACAGTCGATGCTGGCCGGAGAGCACGGCCCGGCCACCGCGATGTGCATGCGGCTGATCGTCGGGGTCGCGCGCGCGAACGAGGCCGAGCGGCTGGTGCCGATCGAGTCGGCGCACGCCGACGGCTGCCTGTACCACGGCGTGGCGGGGCTGGAGTTCACCGAGCGGCTGGTCTCCCTCGGCGCACGGGTGCGGGTGCGCACGACGCTCAACGTCGGCTCGCTCGACCTGCTGCATCCCGGGCTGGTACGCGCCGACGCCGAGGTGGCCGAGAACGGCCGGCGCCTGATGGACGCGCACGTGGCCCTCGGCTGCGAGCCGATCTGGTCGTGCGCGCCGTACCAGTCCGGCCACCGCCCGACCGAAGGCAGCCATGTGGCGTGGGCGGAGTCGAACGCCATCGCCTTCGTCAACTCGGTACTCGGGGCGCGCACGGACCGGTACGGCGACTTCATCGACATCGCCGCCGGCGTTGTCGGCCGGGTCCCCTACTCGGGCCTGCACCTGGAGCGAAACCGCGCCGCCGCGCTGGTGCTCGACTTCTCAGCGATCCCCGCCGCGCTGCTCGACGACGACGTCGCCTGGCCCGCGATCGGGGCAGTGCTCGGCGAGCTCGCCGGGACCCGGGTCGCGGCGCTCACCGGGCTGCCGGGCGACCTGAACGACGGCGGGGTCACCGAGGACCGGCTCAAGGCGCTCGGCGCGACCGCCGCGTCCGCCGGCGGCGTCGCGCTGTTCCATGTTGTGGGGGTGACCCCGGAGGCGCCGACGCTGGACGCGGTGCTCGGGCCTGAGGCCACCACGGTGCCGGTGACGGCAAACGACCTCAAGCGAGCGCGCGAGCGGCTCAGTACCGCCGCTACGGACTCACTCGACGCCGTCAGCCTCGGCACCCCGCACTTCTCGCTCGCCGAGTTCGCGGCGCTGGCGCTCGAGCTGCGGGGCGGCGCGTCGTTCAGCTCGTCGGTTGACGTCTTCGTCTCGACCAGCCGGGCCGTGCTGGCCGAGGCGGAGGCACGCGGGTACGCCGACGCGGTGCGCGACGCGGGTGGCCGCGTCCTCACCGACACCTGCACGTACGTGACGCCGGTGCTGCGCGACGGGATCCGCACCGTGATGACGAACTCGGGCAAGTGGGCCTGGTACGCGCCGGCCAACCTCGGAATCGACACTGTGCTGGGAAGCCTGGCCGAGTGTGTCGCCTCAGCGAGAGCCGGGAGGGTGGTACGCGATGAGCGGCTGTGGGGATGACCCGGTGACGCTGTCAGGCCGCTCCCTTCATCCGGGACAGGCGGACGGCGCCGTACTCGCGCTCGACGAGCCGCTCTCGTTCTGGGGCGGGGTCGACCCTTCCGGGGTGATCGTCGACGCCCACCATCCGCAACGCGGCTCCACGGTCGCCGGGCAGGTCCTCGCGATGCAGGCCGGGCGCGGCTCCAGCTCCTCCACCGCCGTGCTCGCGGAGCTGATCCGGTCGGGCCACGCGCCGGCGGCCCTCCTCCTGGCCGAGTGCGACGCGATCCTGGTGATCGGGGCCCTTGTCGCCGCCGAGATCTACGACGTCGCGCTGCCCATCGTGCAGCTCGCCCACGACGATCTGGCACGACTGCGCACCGGCACCCGAGCCGCCGTCCTTGCCCACTCCGCACCCCTTGCGGCGACCGTCATGGTGAAAAGCCGATGACCGCGACACTGCCATTGCTCGACGAGGCTGACATCTTCGGCTTGGTGCCGTTCGCCGATGCCGTCACCGCACTGGCCAAGGCCCTGTCCGACGGGCTGGATCCGCAGGCGTCCCTACAGCGTTCCATTCACGACGTGGAGCACGGCCAACTGCTGCTGATGCCCGCCGAGACCGCTGCCGTCGTGGGCGTGAAGCTGAGCACGGTGGCTCCGGGCAACTCCGACCGTGGGCTCCCCCGCGTCCAGGCGCTCTACGTGCTGTACGACCGGGTCACGCTGACCCCGGTGGCGCTGCTCGACGGCACGGCCCTGACCACGTTGCGAACCCCTGCTGTCTCCGCAGTCGCGGTGGACCACCTCGCCGCGCCCGAGTCGCGGCACCTGGTCGTGTTCGGCTCCGGCCCGCAAGCGTGGGGGCATGTGGAGGCGCTCCGGGCCATTCGCCCCCTGGGCAACGTCACGGTGGTCGGTCGGGACCCCGACCGCGCGGCGGCCCTGGTGGCCCGTGTCGGGGACAGCGGTCCGGACGCACGCGTGGGCAGCCACGAGGACGTCGCGGATGCGGACGTGGTGGTGTGCGCCACCACCGCCCGCCAGCCGCTTTTCGACGGCCGCCGGTTACGCCCGGGAACCTGTGTCGTCGCCGTGGGCTCCCACGAGCCGGACGCCCGTGAACTCGACGACGCGACGATCAGTTCTGCCGAACGGGTGGTGGTCGAGTCCCACGGCGTCGCCCTGCGCGAAGCGGGTGACATCATTCAGGCCGTGCGCGCCGGCGTCGTCCGCGAGGACAGCCTCATCGAGCTTTGCGATGCGGTGCACCTGGCACCCACCGCCGGTTCATCGGTCTTCAAGAGCGTCGGCATGGGCTGGCAGGACCTCGTGGTGGCCGATCTGGCCTACCGGCGCTGGACGGAGACGACGCATGCCTGACGTGGTCATCGTCGGAGCCGGCATCGTGGGCGCGGCCTGCGCCTACTATGCCGCGCGCGAGGGACTGTCGGTGACCGTCCTCGAGCGGGGGACGGTGGCCGGCGGCACCACCAGCCGCGGTGAGGGCAACATCCTCGTCTCGGACAAGGCGCCCGGCCCGGAACTGAACCTCGCTCTGGCGTCCCGCACGCGCTGGCTGGAACTGGCCGCCGAGTTCGGCCCCGATCGGTTCGAGCTCGAAGAGAAGGGTGGGCTCGTGGTGGCCACCTCGGATCCGGGTGCCGCGGCCCTGACCCGGTTTGCCGAGGGGCAACGGGCCACCGGTGTGGCGACGGCCGCGGTGAGCGCGAACCAGCTCCACGACCACGAGCCCAACCTCGCCCCGGACCTGCCCGGAGGAGTCTTCTACCCCCAGGACATGCAGGTACAGCCGGTACTGGCGGCGGTGTCGCTCCTCGCGATGGCCCGGTCCCTCGGCGCCACGGTGGTTCGCGGCGAGGAGGTCGTGGCGGCCGAACGGGGTCCGGACGGACGCGTCACGGCGGTCCGGACGCGCACCGGCAGCTATCCCACCAACGCGGTCGTCAACGCCGCCGGAACCTGGGGTGGCCAGGTCGGCGAGCGGCTCGGCGCGCCGATCCCGATCCTCCCCCGCCGCGGGTTCATCCTGGTGACCGAGCCGCTGCCCCGGGTGGTTCGGCACAAGGTGTACTCCGCTGACTACGTCGAGAACGTCGCGTCCGACGTCGCCGGGCTGGAGACGTCCACCGTCGTCGAAGGTACCCAGGGCGGGACGGTCCTCATCGGCGCGAGCCGGGAGCGGGTGGGGTTCGACGACACCATGTCCGTGGACGTGCTGCGGCGGCTGGCCTCGCTGGCGGTACGCATCTTCCCCTTCCTCGCCGACGTACGGCTGATGCGGACCTATCGCGGGTTTCGCCCCTACTGCCCGGACCACCTGCCGGTCATCGGTCCAGACCCCCGGGTTCCCGGGGTGTTCCACGCCTGCGGGCACGAGGGCGCCGGCATCGGTCTCGCCCCGGCGACCGGCGAGCTGATCAGCCAGATGCTGATCAACGGTCAGCCGGACATCGACCCCTCGGCGTTCGCGCCATCGAGGTTCGCGCAGGTGACCGCATGAGTCAGCCACACTTCTCCTTCGACGGTAGCCAGATCCCCTTCCGGCCCGGGCAGAGCGTGGGCGCGGCGTTGACCGCGGCCGGGGTGCGGTCGTGGCGCAGCACCCGACGCGCCGGCCGGCCGCGGGGGTTGTTCTGCGGTATCGGCGTGTGCTTCGACTGTCTCGTCGTCGTCGACGGGCGCCCGAACGAACGCGCCTGCCTTCGGCTTGCCGAGTTCGGCATGGAGGTCAGCACGCAGGAAGGAACCGGTCACGGTGACCTCGAAGTCTGAGCGGATGAGGATGTCCAGGTACTCCCGGCCGGCGCAGTGCTGGCCGGGGAGCAGCTCGCCGATCCGTGCGCCACCCGCCTCAACGGCACGC
>NZ_JBSGJR010000089.1:0-16236 GCF_053605645.1 Micromonospora sp. NPDC003776 | reverse complement strand
CTGGCCGCGCTGCACCGGGCGGCCCTGCCCCGGGCGGCGGCCGCCGTGCTGGCCGGCGCCCTGCTGATCGGCGTCGCCGTCGCACTGATCGGGGTGGCCGGATGACCTGGGGGCAGTTCCTGCTGGTGGCGGTGCTCGCCCTGCCGGCGCTCGGCGCGGTCGCGGCGGCCCTCGTCCCGGGTGACCGGGCCGGCCGCCTCGCCGGCACGGTCGCGGCCGGCCTGACCCTGCTCGCCGCCCTGCCGCTGGTCGGCGGGGAGCACGGCTGGTTCGGCTACGGCCCGCGCCCGGCGGTGCAGCCCTGGCACCAGCTCGACCTGCCCTGGGCGCCGGGCCTGGACCTGCGCTTCCACCTCGGGGTGGACGGCATCTCCTGGCCGCTGGTGGTGCTGACCGCCCTGCTCACCCTGCTCTGCTGCGGGTACACGATGTGGCGGGTGCCCGCGGGCGGCGGCAGCGGGCGGGCCCTGGTGGCGCTGCTGCTCGTGGTCGAGGTGGGCATCCTGGGCACCTTCCTCGCGCTCGACCTGGTGCTCTTCTTCCTCTTCTTCGAGGTCGTCCTGCTGCCCATGTACGCGGTGATCGCCGGCTGGGGCGGCGACGACCGGCGGCGGGCGGCCCGCAAGTTCGCCCTCTACACCCTGTTCGGCTCGGTGCTGCTGCTGGTCGGCGTCTATGTCGTGGTCGCCGCCGCCGGCACCGCCGACCTGGTCACGCTGACCGGCGGGACCGGGCTCTCCCGGGGCACCCAGCTCGCCGCGTTCACCCTGCTGGCGCTCGCCTTCGCGGTGAAGAGCCCGCTCTGGCCGCTGCACTCCTGGCTGCCGGACGCGCACACCCAGGCCCCCACCGTCGGGAGCGTGATCCTGGCCGGGGTGCTGCTGAAGATGGGCACCTACGGCCTGATCCGGGTGGCGGTCGGGGTGGCTCCGGAGGGCGCCCGCTGGGCCGCCCCGGCGCTCGGGGTGCTCGCCGTCGCGGCGATCCTGGTCGGCGGGCTGGTCTGCCTGGCCCAGGACGAGCTGAAGCGGCTGATCGCGTACTCCAGCGTCGGGCACATGGGCTTTGTGCTGCTCGGGGTGGCCACGCTCACCGCCACCGGCCTGCAGGCCGCGCTGATCGGCAACATCGCGCACGGGGTGATCACCGGGCTGCTCTTCTTCCTGGCCGGGGCGGTCAAGGACCGGACCCGGACGGGTTCGCTGGCCGACCTGTCCGGGCTGCGGGAGACCGCGCCCCCGTTGGCCGGGCTGCTCGGCTTCGCGGCGGTCGCCTCGCTCGGCCTGCCCGGGCTGGCCGGCTTCTGGGGCGAGGCGTTCGCGGTGGTGGCCGCCGTCCGGCGGGGCGGCGGGCTGTGGACCACGCTCGCGGTGCTGGCCGCGCTCGGCGGGGCGCTGGCCGCGGCGTACTTCCTGCGCCTGCTGCGTCGGGTGACGCACGGCCGGCCCAGCCCGGCGGTCGCCGGGGTCGCGCCGGGGCTGGCCGGGGCGGAGCTGACCGCCTGGGCGCCGCTGGTGCTGCTCGCCCTCGCCGTCGGCCTGGTCCCGGCCCTCGTCCTGTCGTACGCCGCCGGCCCGGTCGGCGCCCTGCTGGGAGTGGTCACGAAATGAGCGTCGTGCAGAGCGTGGACCAGGTGGCGCTGCTGCCGGCGTACCTGGCCGGTGGCACGGCCGTGCTGGTGCTGCTGGCCGACCTGCTGGTGGCGCGTGCCGCCGTGACCGTGGCGGTGGCCGCGACCGGGTCGGCGGCCACCGCGCTCGGCGCGGCCCTGGTCGGCGCCGGGCACGAGCGGCGCACCTTCTGCGTCGGGGCGGACTGCTCCTGGGTGTACGGCGGCCGGGCCGCCCTGGTGGCCGTGGTCCTCGCCCTGCTCACCCTCGGGGTGCTGGCGATCTCGGGTCCGCTGCTGCGGGCCGGCCGGACCCCGGTGGGGGAATACTGCTTCCTCCTCGCCTGCGCGCTGACCGGCGGCGTGGTGCTCGGCGCGGCCGGTGACCTGATCACCCTGATCGTGGCGCTGGAGACGCTCACCCTGCCGCTGTACGTCCTGGTCGGGCTGCGCCGGGGCAGCCTGGCCGGCGCCGAGGCGGCGGTGACGTTCTTCGTGGTCAGCGTGGTGGCCACCACGCTGACCCTGCTCGGCGCGGCGCTGCTCTACGCGGTGGCCGGCACGCTGCACCTGGACCGGCTCGGCGCCACCCTGGCGGGCCGGGACGACCTGCTCGAGCTGCCGCTGACCACGGTGGCGGTGGCGCTGGTGGTGGCCGGGCTGGCGTTCAAGGTGGCCGCCGTGCCGTTCCACGCCTGGGCGCCGGCCACGTACGACGGGGCGCCGCTGCCGGTGGCCGCCTACCTGTCGACGGCCTCCAAGCTGGGCGGCGTGGTGGCCCTGCTGGCGGTGGTGCAGCGGGCGTTGCCGGCCACGGTGACCGGCCCGGTGCTGGCGCTGCTGGCGGTGCTCACCATGACCGTCGGCAACCTGGTGGCGCTGCGCCAGCGGCGGACGGTCCGGCTGCTCGCCTGGTCCTCGGTGGCCCAGGCCGGCTACATCCTCGCCCCGCTCGGCGCGCTGGCGCTGGCCGGTGGGCGCACCGCCGACGCCCGGGCCGGCGCCTACGCGGCGGCCGTCGCGTACGCCGTCTTCTTCGTGCTGCTGGAGCTGGGCGCGTTCGCGGCGGTGGTGGCGCTGCGGCCGGCGGACGGCGACGGCGGCACGCTGGACGACCTGCGCGGTGCGGCCCGCCGACACCCGTGGGTGGGTGGGGCGTTCGCGCTCGCCCTGATCGGGCTGGCCGGGCTGCCGCCGGGCCTGGCCGGGCTGTTCGCCAAGGTGACCGTGGTCCGGGCGCTGCTGGCCGGGCACGCCGGCTGGCTGGCCCTGGTGGTGGCGGTGAACGCGGTGCTCGGCCTCGCCTACTACCTGCGGCTGGCCGCCACCCTCTACGCGGCGCCCGGCCCGGCCCCGGCCCGCCCGGCCCGGCTGGTGGTGGTCGCCCTCGGGGTGGCCACCGCGCTGGCCGTGGTGGTCGGCTTCGCCCCCCAGCTCGTGCTGGACGTCGCCGCCCGGTGAGTGGCGGTTCGTCCCGGAACGGGCGACCGGCACAGCGGACGCACAGAAATCCTCAGCCAACTTTCAGCCATGGGCTGGATGGTTGACGGGTACCGGTGGTGTTGAACCGGTCAGCGGGCCCCGCGCGGGTCCGCGCACCGAAGGAGCGATCGTGCATCACAACCGTCTCAAGACCGCAGCGCTGCTCGGCCTGTTGACCTCGCTGATCCTCGCGGTCGGCTACTGGTTCGGCGGGAGCGGCGGCCTCGTCATCGCCGTCGTCGTCTCGTTGCTGATGAACGGCGTGACCTACTTCTACTCCGACAAGCTCGCCCTGCGCTCGATGCGGGCGCAACCGGTCAGCGAGGCACAGTTCCCCGAGCTGTACCGGATGGTGCGGGAGCTCTCCACCCAGGCGGGCCAGCCGATGCCCCGCCTGTACGTCAGCCCCACGGCACAGCCGAACGCGTTCGCGACCGGGCGTAACCCGCAGCACGCGGCGGTCTGCGTCACCCAGGGCATCGTGGAGATCCTCGACTACCGCGAGCTGCGCGGCGTGATCGGGCACGAGCTGTCCCACGTCTACAACCGGGACATCCTCATCTCCAGCGTGGCGGCCGGGCTGGCCGGCATCATCACCATGCTGGCCAACATCGCCTGGTTCATCCCGCTCGGCTCGTCCGACGACGAGGACGGCCCCAACCCGGCCGTGCTGCTGCTCACCCTGATCCTCGGCCCGATCGCGGCCACCCTGATCCAGCTCGCGATCAGCCGGAGCCGCGAGTACCAGGCCGACCAGTCCGGCGCCGAGCTGAGCCGGGACCCGTTGGCGTTGGCCAGCGCCCTGCGCAAGATCCACATGGGTACGCAGACGCGGCCGCTGCCGCCGCAGGGTCAGCTCACCAGCACCGCGCACCTGATGATCGACAACCCGTTCAAGCGGGGTGGCGGCCTCGCCGCCATGTTCTCCACCCACCCCCCGATGGAGCAGCGGGTGGCCCGGCTGGAGCAGTTGGCCCGCAACAGCGGGCCGGTGCAGTTCCAGCGCTGACCCGTCCGACGACACTCCGCCCGCGTCCGTCCCGGACGCGGGCGGAGTCGTCTCAGGAGGTGGCCTCGGGCAACCGGTCGGGCCGGTTGAGCAGCACGACGGCGAGCAGCACCACCCCCGCCGCGAGGTACGCGACCGCCGGGCCGAACAGTTGGGCCGCGCTGCCCAGCAGGAAGATGCCGCAGCCGGAGATGACGATGTTGGCGGCCACGATGGTCGCCTCCACCTGCCCCATCCGTTCCTTCGGGGCGAGCCGGGCGAAGGTGGCCTGAGCTCCGATCACCCAGCCGCCACCCGCGCCGATCAGCGCGTTCGCCGCCGCCAACGCCAGGAGCGGCGCGTCGAGCGCGACCAGCGCCCCGGCGAGCAGCAGCGCCCCGGCCAGGGCGGCGGCGGTCGCCACCTGGCCCCCCACCCGCGCCAGCCAGGGCCGCCGCGCCGACAGCAGCACGAAGACCGCGCCGCCGAACGCCGAGGCGGCCAGCACCACCGGCCGCCACCCACCGCCGGCCAGGTGGGGGGCGAGCGCCTCCGGCAACCCGCCGGAGAGCACCGTGCCCAGGGTGAGCAGGGCGACCCCGCGCAGCACCGGGTGGCCGACGATGGTGCGTAGCCCGGCGGTGGCCGGTGGCCGGGACCCCCGGCGGACGCCCCGGCCGGCGGGCAACCCGGCCAGCACGACCGCGGCGACCAGGAACGACACCAGGTCGATCAGGAGCGCCATCCGGGCGCCGAGCGCGATGGTCACGCTGGCCCCGGCGAGCAGGCCGACCACCTGGCCCGCCAGGTTGGCGAAGGCGGAGAGGCCGAACAGCGGCAGCCGCAGCGGGACGTCCACCGCCTCGGCGACGATCGCCACGTTGACGCTGGAGTACGCGGCCCGGACCGCGCCCAGCAGGCCGGCCGCGACGATCGCCGGCAGCGGCTGGGGCACCGCGGTCGGGATCGCGATCAGCGCCGCGCCCGCCAGCGAGAGCCAGACCAGCATGGTGCGCCGGGCCGGCACGTCGAGCCAGCCGCTGAACACCGTGGCGACCAGCAGCGCGGGCAGCGCCCGGGCGGCGTACACGGCGGCCGGGCCGAGCACCGAGTGGGTCTGGTCGTACGCCAGCAGCAGCAGGGCGGCGAGCCCGATGAAGTCCCCCAGCTCGGAGATGCCCCGGGCGGTGACCAGCCGCGAGGCGACCGGATGGCGGAACAGGTCGCGGTACCCGGGCGGCGGCCCGGCTCGTTCGTCGGCGTCGGTCATCACCGGGGTGGGCCCGCTTCCCCGGCCGGCGCGACCGGCCTCGCCTGGGGTGGCCACGAGCGGATACCCGGATGAAATGGGTCGATGGTGGTGCCGGTCACCGGACCTCCGTGCGTCATTGGGCGGAGCCTGAACTGGCATGGACTCAGATCGATCAGAAACTACCGCGTTCCGGCCACATGGTCAGCCCCGGACCGGGCCGCCGGTGTGAGCGAGCCGACCATCTCCGCGGCGAGCTGCGGCGTTAGGGTCGGAAAGGATTGCGCTCGTTACCTGCTTCGCACCGGAGGTGCACCCTTGGCCGCTCTGCGCCAGTACCTGGGGGTCTGGCGGATCCCCGGCGCGCCGATGCTGCTCGTCCTCGGCATCATCGGCCGACTCGGGATCGGCATGACCCCGTTGGCGCTCCTGCTCGTGGTCGAGGAGGTGACCGACCGATACTCGCTGGCCGCCGTCGCCGGTGGCATCTACGCCCTCGCCGGGGCCGCGCTCAGCCCGGTCGCCGGGCGGATCGCCGACCGGGTCGGCCCCACCCCGGTGCTGCTCGCCACCGCCGTCGCCCACCCGCTGGCCCTGTTCGGGCTGCTCGGGGCGAGCCGGTCCGAAGGCGGCAACCTCGCCCTCATCTACCTCGCCGCCGGAGTCGCCGGGGCCACCTACCCGCCGCTCACCGCGGCCATCCGGGGCGCCTGGAACGATCTCACCGCGCCGGCCTTCGGCCGTACCCACCTGCGCAACACGGCGCTCGCCGCGGAGACCTCCCTCTTCGAGGTCGTCTTCGTGCTCGGCCCGCTGCTCGTCGCGGCGTTCGTGCTGCTCGCCGACGCCGCCGCGGCGCTGGTCGGGGCGGCCGTGGTCACCCTGGTCGGCACCACCGCCGTCGCCCTCGGCCGGGTGATGCGCGCCTGGCGGCCGCACCCGCGCGAGCACCACGCCCGGGGCCTCGGCCCGCTGCGGGTCGGCGGCTTCCCGGCCCTGCTGCTCTGCGTCGCCAGTCTCGGCATCGCGTTCGGGGCCGCCGGGGTGGTCGTCCCGGCCTTCGCCGGGAACGCCGCCCCCGACGACCCGGAGAGCCTCGCCGGCCTGCTGCTGGCCGTCTGGGGCATCGGCAGCGCCGTGGGCGGCTTCTGGTTCGGGGTACGCCGCCCGGCGGTCAACATGACCCGCCAGTTCGCCTGGCTGCTCGGCGCGGTGGCGGCCAGCTTCGCGGTCTTCGCGGCGATGCCCACCCCGGTGGCCCTCGGCGTCGCCCTGGTGCTCGGCGGGGCCACCATCGCCCCCGCCCTGACCCTGGAGAACACCCTGGTCGGGCGGATCGCCCCGGCCGGCATGCTGAACGAGGCGTACACCTGGGTGGTCACCATGTCGGTGGCCGCGAGCGCGGTCGGCGGGTCGATCGCCGGGCTGATCGTCGACCACGCCGGCGGCGTGCCCTGGGCCTTCCTCTTCGCCGGGTCGGCGGTCGCCGTCGGGGCCGCCCTCGCCGCGCTCCCCGCCGGCCCCATCGCCCACGCCGAGGCCCGCGCGATACGCGCCGAACAGTCGCTGGCGGCCTGAGGGATCAGGTGCGCGCCGGCGGGTAACCGTCGGGAATGTTCTTCTTCTTCTCGAACCGGATCGGTTGTCTCGGCTCGATCCTGATCAGCGCGATCCTCACCGTGATCCTGCTGCTGATCTTCTCGCGTTGAAGCGGGCCGGCCCCGGCAGGGGGCCGGCCCAGGATCGTCAGCGGTAGTTGGTGAACTGCAGGGCGACCCCGAAGTCCTCGCCCTTGAGCAGCGCGATGACGGCCTGCAGGTCGTCCTTCTTCTTGCCGGTGACCCGGAGCTGGTCGCCCTGGATCTGCGGCTGGACGCCCTTGGGGCCCTCGTCCCGGATCTTCTTGCTGATCGCCTTGGCCTTGTCCGAGTCGATGCCCTGGATCACCTTGGCGTCGATCTTGAAGACCTTGCCCGACGAGCGCGGGTCACCGGCGTCCAGCGACTTGAGCGAGATGTTCCGCTTGACCAGCTTCTCCTTGAAGACCTCCAGCGCGGCCCGGACCCGCTCCTCGGTCTCCGCCTGGAGGCTGATCGCCTCCTCGCCCGACCAGGAGATCTCGGCGCCGGTGCCGCGGAAGTCGAACCGCGTCGCGAGCTCCTTCTCCGCCTGGCGGAGGGCGTTGTCGACCTCCTGCCGGTCGACCTTGCTCACGATGTCGAAGGACGGGTTCGCTGCCATGCTCATGCTCCTGCTGTCCGGCGGTCTGTCCTGTTCCGTCCCCCGCTGACCAGCGTTGGGACCCCCTGACGGTACCCGCTTGCGGCGGCCCCGGGGGCAACCGCTATCCTTGCTTCCGCTGCCGCGTTCCGACGCGGTGGAGCGCCCTGGCGGGTTGCCCGAGCGGCCAATGGGAGCGGACTGTAAATCCGTCGCGAAAGCTACAGAGGTTCGAATCCTCTACCCGCCACCAGGCAACGACAAGGCCCTTGACCTGCGGAAACGCGAGTCAGGGGCCTTTGTTGTCTTTCGCTGCGGGTGATGGTTGGCGCCCCCTGCTCGACCGCCCTGTCGGGCAGGCAA
Organism: Micromonospora sp. NPDC003776; assembly: GCF_053605645.1. Taxonomy (NCBI): domain Bacteria; kingdom Bacillati; phylum Actinomycetota; class Actinomycetes; order Micromonosporales; family Micromonosporaceae; genus Micromonospora; species Micromonospora sp. NPDC003776. Next base: position 8,325 of record NZ_JBSGJR010000089.1, on the reverse strand, counting down.
CGGCACGCTGGATCTTGGCGCCGGGCCCGACCCCCCGCCCCTCCATGCGCCGGCGACGACCACGAGGACAGCGACCGCAAGCGGCGGGTGCGGTCGACCAGGCGCCGGCCGGACGCCCCGGCCTCGCCCGCCAGTGGAGAACCGCGCCGCGGCCGGAACCGCGTCGGCCTATTCCTCCTCGCCCCGGCGTCCCTCCCGCCAGAGCTCGTGTTCGCGAAGGACCCATGCGAGCCAGTAGAGGCCGAACGAGACCACAAAGATGGCGAAGACCAGCACTGTGATGGCGCTCAGGAACCGGCTGCCCGCCCCCGGCTGCGCCGCGCACACCAGCAGCACCACGCCGAGGAAGAGGGAACTCACCATCAGCGACCGGAAGGCCGGTTGTTCGACTGGATGCTTGTGCGGGTCCGGCATGATCGCTCCTTCGCGGGTGCGCCCATCCTCAAGGCCCGGGGCAACCCCCGCAAGGGCTTGATCATCTCTTACGCCCGGTGCCTCCGGTGCCGGCCGCAGGTGGAGCCGGGGGCGGGAGGGCCGTCGGCGAACCGCGCAGCGCGAGGTTCGGGCCGTTGGCGAACCGGGGCGGTGGCCGTCGCAACCGAGGAGGCCGAGCGGGCGGGGGAGCGTTGGCGTTTTGGACGTGAATGAGCGAGGCAACCTCTGGCGCTTCAGCCCCGCGCAGGTATGGTGGTCTATGCCTGAGGCAAGGGTGCACGTCGACTGGCGACGCAGCGTGATGATTGGTGAGGCGGGGGCTTCGCGTGGCTTGATCGGTTCGTGCTGAAGGTCTGATTCCGCAGTGGACGAAGCGAGCCGTCGTCCGTAGCGCCCGTGATCTGGCTGGCCGTGCCTCGGGGCCTGGACCGAACGGCGGAACCTGCGCGACGGTCGGATCGGTGCTGCTCTCACAACTTTCCTGCGCCCGCGCGGTGTGGCACCATCGTGGCACCCATCGTTGTGTCTTTCTCGCGACAGGAGCAATCATGTCTGGTCGAAGGTTGGGCCGGCTGCTTGGTTCGCTGCTTCTTCTCGCCGCGCTCTTCGGCGGCAGCGCCGCCGCCGACCCTGCGGCGTCCCCCGACGCGCAGATGGTGGACATCATCTGGCAGTGAACGTGCGGCCCTTTCTCGCCGGCTCGGGCTACCGGACCGGCGAGGTAGGTCACGCTGCGTAACCCCTGATTTTCGCGAGGAGCCGGATGGCTGGACGCGGCCAAGCACGACGCAGGTCGTCCGAGGACGCCTGGATCATCACGGCACCCCTGGCGTTGGCGGCGGTGGTCTGTACCACCGCCACCGCGCTCGTCGCAGACCACCCCACGGGGGAGTGGCCGCTGGCGGCGCTGCTCCTCGTGCTCATGGTCGCGGCGGGTATGCCGCTGCTGAGCCTGATCGTGCGTCGGCAGACGATCGGCGTCACGCTCACCGAGATCCCGTTCGTCTTCGCGCTCTTCTACCTGCCACCGCTGACGGTCGTCATCGTCTACACGTTGGCCTCTCTCGTCGCACAACTTCGCCATCGGATGGCGGCCCCGAAGGTCTGGTTCAACGTCGCGCGGGCGGCGGCCGGGGCCTCGCTGGCGACGCTCGTGCTGCAGGCGTTCCCACCGTTGTCGGGGGTCGGTCCGCGCACCTGGGTGACGATCTTCACCGCGGTCACCATGCTGCTGCTGGTCAGCACCCTGAGTGTGGCCGGGGTGCATACGCTGCTGCACGGCTGGCAGACCGGTCGCGGCGTGTTGCGCACCACCATGTCGGGCGTGCTGACCAACGAGGTCAACGTGGCGGTCGGCCTGATCATGCTGATCACCGTCGAGACGACGTGGTGGTCGCTGCTGCTGGTCGCCGTGCTCGGTGGCGGCGTGGCCCTGGTCTACCGCTCGTACGCGCGGTTCTTCCGCCAGCACCGCACCCTGACCGATCTGTACGACCTGACCCGCGCGGTGATGGAGCGCGGCGAGAACGGGTCGATCGCCGACGCGCTGCTCAGCCGGGTCGGCGCGCTGATGCAGGCCGAGTACGCCACCCTCTGGCTACCGGAGCAGGGGCTCTACCCGGAGACCCTGCTCACCGCTCGGGTGGATGATGCGGGGCTGTTGGACCTGGTGCGTACGCCGCCCCGGATCCGGGAGATGGTGCGGGAGAGCGGCCGGACGATCGCCGTGGGACGGATCGTCACCACGGACCCGGACCTGCGGCCCCTCCTACTGGAACATCGGGTCAAGGACATCGTGGTCGTCCCGCTCCGCTCCGGTCAGGTCGTCATCGGCGCCTTGGAGGTGGCGAACCGGCTGGGGGACGGCAACCACTTCACCCCCAGCGACATCGCGGTCCTCGAGACGGTCGCCGCGCACGCCGCCGTCGCCCTGGAGAACTCCCGGCTGGTCGACCGGCTGCGCCACGACGCGAACCACGACGCGCTGACCAAGCTGCCGAACCGACGGCAGGTCACCGCGGCGGTCGCCGAGGCCGTCAAGATCCGGGCGCCCGGCGAGGTCGTGGCGTTGCTGCTGTTCGACGTCGACCGGCTGCGCCAGGTCAACGAGTCGCTCGGCCACGCGGCCGGGGACAAGGTCCTCGTCGAGGTCGCGTCGCGGCTGCGCGCCTGCGCGCCCTCCTCGGCCCTGGTCGGCCGGGCCGGCGGTGACGAGTTCCTGGTCACCCTCCGGCTGGAGAGCACCGAGGCGGCGCTGGAGCTGGCCGGGCAGCTGCGCGAGCAGATCCGCGACGAGATGGTCTTCGACGCGCTCACCCTGGACGTGGACACCGCCGTCGGGGTGGCCGTGCATCCCGACCACGGCAGCGACGCGTCGGTCCTGCTGCAGCGGGTCGACCTAGCGACGACCGCGGCCAAGTCGGTCCCGGGCAGCGTCCAGCTCTACAGTCCCGCGCTGGAGTCCCGGTCGCTGCGCCGGCTGGGCCTCGCCGGCGACCTGCGCCGGGCTCTGGACGGCGGCGAGCTGGAGGTCTACTTCCAGCCGAAGGTGACGCTGCGGGACCGCCGCCTCGTCGGGGTGGAGTGCCTGGCCCGGTGGGAGCACCCGGCGCACGGGACGGTGTCCCCGGACGACTTCGTCGCGGTGGCGGAGCACACCGGCCAGCTGGGCCGGCTCACCGAGTTCGTGCTCCGGGAGAGCCTGCGCCGCAGCCGGGACTGGCAGCAGGGCGGCCAGCCGCTGTCCGTCTCGGTCAACCTCGCCGCCCGTACCCTCACCGACCAGCACTTCCCGGCGCTGGTGGAGGAGCTGCTCGACGAGTACGGCGTACCGCCGCAGCGGCTCACCCTGGAGATCACCGAGGCCGGGGTGCTCGATGGCACGGAACGGCCGATTCCGACCCTGCGGCGCCTGCGCGACCTCGGTGTCCGGTTGTCGGTGGACGATTTCGGCACCGGGAACTCGTCCCTGGCCCAGCTGCGCCGGCTCCCCGTGCACGAGGTGAAGGTCGACCGCTCGTTCGTCCAGGGCATGGCGACCGACCCGAGCGACCTGGCGATCGTGAACGCCGTGGTGACCCTCTCCCAGCAGTTCGGGCTCGCCGTGGTGGCCGAGGGCGTGGAGAGCGAGCTGACCCTGGAGCTGCTCCAGGACATCGGCTGCGAGATCGGCCAGGGGTTCCTGTTCAGCCGGCCGCTGCCGTACGAGCGGCTGGAGGCCTGGTTCGCCGCCCAGGTCGACCCGGAGCCGGTGCCCGCCGGCGAGCTGCCGCGCCTGCGGGTTGTCCCCTGACCTGCGGCAACGCGACAAGGGGGGATCCGATTTCACCTCGCGGGCGAGGTCGTGTACTGTTTCCCCTGCGCGGCACCCCCCGGGGTGATCGAGCAGGCCCCCTTAGCTCAGTCGGCAGAGCGTCTCCATGGTAAGGAGAAGGTCTACGGTTCGATTCCGTAAGGGGGCTCAAAGGGTCCGGCTGGACCCGCCACGGCGGTGTAGCTCAGATGGCAGAGCAAGCGGCTCATAATCGCTGTGTCGCCGGTTCAAGTCCGGCCACCGCTACTCTCGTCCTCCGGGTCAACCCGGTGGTCGGTGGGATGGGCGCCACAGGCGCCCACTTTGCATGTCTGCGCCGTCAACGCGTAGGCTCATGCGCCGTAGTTGTTACCCGTTAGCGAGGAAGGCACTCCGCCGTGGCGAAGGCGACCGATGTCCGGCCGAAGATCACTTTGGCGTGTGTGGAGTGCAAGGAGCGCAACTACATCACGCGCAAGAACCGTCGTAACGACCCGGACCGCATCGAGCTGAAGAAGTTCTGCCCCCGGGACGGCAAGCACACGGTCCACCGCGAGACCCGCTGACCCACGGCCGGCCCAGCCGGCCCGGTCGCACAGGCTCCATCGAACGCCGATCCGTACGGACGGCGGCCCCGCGCCGCCCGTCCCGTACGGGTCGGCGTTCGTGTTGTACGTGTAGGTTCGCGGCATGTCCCTGGACCCGTCCTTCGTCGGCCGGACCTATCCGCCGACCGCCCCCTATCAGGTGGGCCGAGAAAAGATCCGCGAGTTCGCCACCGCCATCGGCGCCATCGACCCGGCGTACCACGACCCGGAGGCGGCCCGGGCGCTCGGGCACCCCGACGTGGTCGCCCCGCCGACCTTCCCGGTGGTGGTCACCATGGCCGCCAGCCGACAGATCATCGAGGATCCCGCGCTGGGTGTGGACTACAGCCGGGTGGTGCACGGCGACCAGCGCTTCGCGTACACCCGCCCGGTGGTGGCCGGCGACGAGCTGGTCTGCGTCAACACCATCGAAGAGGTGACCACCCGGGGCGGGCACGGCTTCCTGACCACCCGCACCGACGTGAGCACCGTCGCCGGGGAGCCGGTGGCCGCCGTCTGGTCCAAGATCGTCGTACGCGGGGAGGCCTGACCATGGAACTGCCCACCCAGACCTTCCGGGTGACCCGGGCGGACCTGGTCCGCTACGCGGGCGCCTCGGGCGACTTCAACCCGATCCACTGGAGCGACCGGACCGCCACCAAGGTCGGCCTGCCCGGCGTCATCGCCCACGGCATGTTCACCATGGCGCTGGTCGGCCGCGCGGTCACCGCGTGGGCCGGCGCGCCCGACGCGGTGGTCGACTTCGGGGTCCGGTTCACCCGCCCGGTGGTCGTCCCGGACACCGACGAGGGCACCGAGATCGAGGTCTCCGCGGTGGTCAAGGAGGTCACCGAGGACGGCCTGACCAGGCTGGACGTCACCGCGACCTGCCTCGGCGAGAAGGTGCTGTCGCAGGCCCGGGCGACGGTCCGGACGCCGCGCTGAGCGATCTCTCGACGCGCGAGGGGCAGACCGGTTGGGAAAGTCGCACGACTACCCGTACACTGGTCCGCCGTGGGGCAAGTGACCCCTGCCTGGCACCGCGTGCCGGGTGGGACGAACGTTGCCGCACAGGGGTGTAGCTCAATTGGCAGAGCAGCGGTCTCCAAAACCGCAGGCTGCAGGTTCAAGTCCTGTCACCCCTGCGCCTCAGGCCTGACCGTTCCGTGGGTCGCGCCGCCCGTACGGCGGCGTCCGGCCCGTGGTGGTGGCACCGGCGGGGTGGTTCCGAGGCATTCGGGGCCCTTCCCGGCGGTCCGCCGGCCGCGGCCCGTCGCGGGACGGTTGGTCCGGCCGGCGTGACCACACGCCGCGCACGCTCATCGGCGTGCGACCCGATATCCCGCACGGAGGGCGAAGTGGCCGAGAGCAAGCGGCGCGGCGAGGACGCCGGCGACGAGCGTCTGGAAGAGGACGCGATCGTCGACGACGTAGCCGACGACGACGCCACCAACGCGGAGGACGAGTCGGTCTCCCGGGGCGGCACCGCCACCCGTAAGCGGGCCCGCGCCGAGTCGACCGAGGGCCGCAAGACCCGGAAGGACACCGAGCGGATCGGGCTCTTCGCCCGCATCGTGCGGTTCTTCCGCGAGGTCGTGGCCGAGCTGCGTAAGGTCATCTGGCCGACCCGCAAGGAGCTGCTGACCTACACGGCCGTGGTGGTCACCTTCGTCGCGGTGATGCTGGCGATCGTGGCCGGCCTGGACTACGGCTTCGCGAAGGCGGTGCTGTTCGTCTTCGGCGGCAAGAGCTGACAGGCCAACAGCGATAGTGACGGAAGTGAGCGAGCGTGCCTGAGTACGACGAGACCGCCGAGACCCCGGACGAGCAGTCCACGGTGGCGACGGCGGCCAATGAGGAGTCGGTCGAGGCCGCCAGCGAGCCGGAATTCCCGACCACCGAGCCGGCGGACGAGGAGTTCGACCCGGTCGCCGAGCTGCGCCAGAAGCTGCGCTACGCCCCCGGCGACTGGTACGTGGTGCACTCCTACGCCGGCTACGAGAACAAGGTCAAGACCAACCTCGAGACCCGGATCACCTCCCTCGACATGGAGGACTTCATCTACCAGGTCGAGGTGCCGACGCGGGAAGAGGTCGAGGTCAAGAACGGTAAGCGGTCGCAGGTCCAGGCGAAGGTCTTCCCGGGCTACATCCTGGTCCGGATGGAGCTGACCGCCGAGTCCTACTCCTGTGTCCGGAACACCCCGGGGGTCACCGGCTTCGTCGGCGCGACCGACCGGGCCGACCGTCCGGCGCCGCTGAGCCTCGACGAGGTGCTCAAGTGGCTGGCCCCGGCGGTCGAGGCCGTGGAGAAGAAGGCGAAGCCCGAGGTCAAGGTCCTCGACTTCGAGGTCGGCGACTCGGTCACCGTCACCGATGGGGCGTTCGCCTCGCTGCCGGCGACGATCAGCGAGATCAACGCCGACCAGCAGAAGCTCAAGGTGCTGGTCTCGATCTTCGGCCGGGAGACCCCGGTCGAGCTCAACTTCAACCAGGTCGCCAAGATCTGACGTACCTCGCGCACCGGCGGTGGGCCTCGCGGCCGGCCGCCGGTGCGGTCTTTCGCCACCGCGCCGGACCTCGGCGGCGGGGGCGACCGAAGGCTGCGCTACCCTAGAACGTCGGCTGTCCGCAGCGCGCTGACCGTGCGCGCCCGCGGACCGGCGAAAATCCCAGTTCCAAGCCCCAGGAAGAGACATGCCTCCGAAGAAGAAGCTCGTCAAGACGTTCACGCTTCAGCTGAAGGCGGGCCAGGCCACTCCGGCGCCCCCGGTCGGCCCGGCGCTCGGTCAGCACGGCGTGAACATCATGGAGTTCTGCAAGTCCTACAACGCGCAGACCGAGTCTCAGCGGGGCGACATCGTCCCCGCCGAGATCAGCGTCTACGAGGACCGGAGCTTCACCTTCGTCCTGAAGACCCCGCCCGCCGCCCGGCTGCTGCTCAAGGCCGCCGGCGTGGAGAAGGGCTCGGGCGTCCCGCAGAAGGACAAGGTCGGCTCCGTGACCATGACCCAGGTGCGTGAGATCGCCGAGAAGAAGATGGTCGACCTCAACGCCAACGACATCGACCAGGCTGCGAAGATCATCGCCGGCACCGCCCGGTCGATGGGCATCATCGTCAACGACTGACGTCGGTCAGCACTTTCCCGATCAGTTCGTGGGAGGGCGCGCGGACGCCGCGGCCCGCCATAGACCACAGGAGTAACCAGAAATGCAGCGCAGCAAGAGCTACCGCAAGGCCGCCGAGGTCATCGACCGGTCGAAGCTCTACTCTCCCGCCGAGGCCGTCAAGCTGGCCAAGGACACCACCAACGTCAAGTTCGACGCCACGGTCGAGGTCGCGATGCGCCTCGGCGTCGACCCCCGCAAGGCGGACCAGATGGTCCGCGGCACGGTCAACCTGCCGCACGGCACCGGTAAGACCGCCCGCGTGATCGTCTTCGCCGCCGGCGCCAAGGCCGAGGAGGCCGCCGCCGCGGGTGCGGACGAGGTGGGCACCGACGAGCTGGTCGCCCGTATCCAGGGCGGTTGGCTGGACTTCGACGCGGCGATCGCCACCCCGGACCAGATGGCCAAGATCGGTCGGATCGCGCGGATCCTGGGCCCGCGCGGCCTGATGCCGAACCCGAAGACCGGCACGGTGACCATGGACGTCGCCAAGGCCGTCTCGGACATCAAGGGCGGTAAGATCACCTTCCGGGTGGACAAGCACTCCAACCTCCACCTGATCATCGGCAAGGCCTCGTTCTCCGAGTCCCAGCTGATCGACAACTACGCGGCGGTGCTGGACGAGGTGCTGCGCTCGAAGCCGTCCGCGGCCAAGGGCACGTACCTGAAGAAGGTCACCCTCACCACCACCATGGGCCCGGGCGTCCCGGTCGACCCGAAGCTGATCAAGAACCTGCAGGAGACTCCGGCCGAGGCCTGAGCACGACTGCCCTGACGGGGCCCCGCCACCACCGATGAGGGGGCCCCTTGGGATTTACGTGGTGGGAGGGAGGGGGCATGCGGC